>NZ_CEVWQM010000005.1:0-174081 GCF_982386235.1 Desulfotomaculum sp.
AAGCCTCCCATAATATTACTTTTCTGGATATTCACCAAAAAGATATTACCATGGGAAAGCTATACTTTTTACCATAAATGACTTATTTTAGTGGCACACTTTTCATTAGCGAAATTGGTATACTTTATTTTAGCGTTTACACCATATCGATATCCTCTTTTGAAAAAGGCATAAAAGAAGATAAAATTCAAAGCTCTGCCCTTGCCAATAGCTTAATCGATGAAAATATAAGTACATTTTTGGATAACGCCAAGGCGAACGTATCTGTTTTAGGGTCTTCAGAACAAGTGCAAGCCCTAGACTTTCCGGAAATGATGCGTATTTTTGAACAAACCAGAAAGGAAAACGGATTCCTTTATACATATATGGGTACCATTGATGGAAAAATGATTGACCCTGCGGAAGATGTAGACCCCGACTATGATCCACGAACAAGGGATTGGTACAAAGACGCAATCGAAAAGGGTGAAATGGTTGTGTCTGATGTTTATTCCGATATTGTGACCAAAGAACCCTGCATCACAATATCAATGCCTGTAAAAAATAAAGATGGCCAAATTCTTGGTGTTTTAGGGGTTGACTTAACCCTCAACAAACTGGGGGAATTTGCTAAAAAACATAAGTTTGGGAATACTGGGTATTTTTATGTGGTATTTAATGGTAAGATCATTGTTCACCCTGACATTAAAAAACTAAACATGGATTTATCTAAAAGGCCCTTCGTGATCGATGCAATGGCCGGAAAAGAAGGAATTACTGAGTTTGTGAATAGCGATGGTAATAATATGTCTATCTATTATTCTAAGATGAAATCCACAGGATGGATCATTATTACCCAACAAACTGTTGCAGAGGCTTACGGACAGGTTTATTCAACAGTTAATAAGATCGTCCTTATTTCCATTATTATTGGCATACTGATCTCATTATTGACAATGTGGCTAATTAAAAAACAGATAAAACAAATTGATTTCTTAGAGAAGGGTGCTAAATTAGTAGCCGATGGCGATATGCGAAATAGCATAGCGAAGCTCAGTAATGATGAAATGGGAAGTTTGACCGACGCGATTAACTTAATGATTGCTAACCTAAAACAAATGATCGAGAAAATTAGGGATTCTGCCAATACTTTAGACGGAACCAGCAAATCCCTGGATAACTATGGTTTAAATATCCAAAGATCTGTTCATAAGCGGACAGAAGAGATTACTCAAATAGCAGCAACGGTAGAGCAAATCTCGGCATCCTCGCAAGAAGTGACGGCTTCTGCAATGGAAATGACGAATTACACAAAGGGTGGCAAAGAAAAGATCAAAGAGGTTGTTCATGCCATGGATAATATTACCCAATCAACAAATAAAATATCGGAGGCAGTAAATAATATTAACCAAAAGGGACAGGAAATTGGAAGAATTATTGACATCATTACTAAAATAGCAGACCAAACCAACTTACTAGCACTAAACGCAGCCATCGAAGCTGCCAGGGCCGGAGAGCATGGGCGTGGCTTTGCAGTGGTGGCTGAGGAGGTTAGAAAGCTATCCGATGAAACCACCTTAGCTTCACAGAATATAACTCAATTAGTACATGATATCCAACAAAGTACAAACGCTGCAAGTGTATTGGTGGAAGAAAATGTATCTAAGGTGAAGATAGGCGACTTATCAATCGGTGAAACAGGGGTGCTGTTGGATAATATTTTTAATGTTATTGTTACCCTAAATGAACAATTCCAACAAACGAACGATGCAACCCAGGAAATGGCTGGAAGTGTTCAAAATGTAGCTTCCATGTCGCAAGAACAATTAGCTGTAATTGAGGATATGCAGGCTATGGTCCATAAGCTTTCTCTAATGGCAGAAGACTTAAAGGTTTCTGTTCAAGCATTTAAATTATAATCAGTGGACTTTCCAAAATCCGCGACAGGATATTCTGATTATGATTTTTACTTTCTGTTAATGAGGTTCTTTGCACCTAAAAATTTCATATTTTTGGTGCACCTATGGCTAACGGAAATTGGCCGCAATTCTAGATACGTGTTTGCGCTTCCCGTAGTTAATGATTGACAAACCAAGCCCCGAGATTTTTCCATCTCGTTTCTCATTCCTGCCGCGATCTGCTCGACGCTTGCTTCTCGATCCTCTTTCGCAGCAAGGCTTATAATGATTGAAACGTTGTCCGGTTTCACCGTGGCATAAATGTTTTGCAAATTCCGACTTTTCTGAACGATGCTTGCTAAATCCGTTGCCTTGAAGGACACAAATAAAGAAACCAGGATGCTGAAAGCGATGGTTGTGTGTGCTGCCCATAAACCCGTGAAAGGACGCGCGGTGCATCAGCATTTGAAGCTGCCCGAGTTGCCAGATGATGGTTGTTTTGCTTGACAAACATCACCCCGTACCATATTATACATGTATAATATGGTACGGGGTGATTACGTTGTCTTTAGCTTTTGGCATATTAGGATTGCTTAATTATAGGGATAGCACGGGCTACGACCTGACCAAGATATTTGCGGACTCGCTCAATAATTTTTGGCACGCGCAGAGTAGCCAGATTTATCGGGAGCTCAACCGCATGGAGGAAGCAGGCTTGGTTGCTTCACGCAGCATCATACAGAATGGCCGGCCAAACAAACGTCTTTATTCCATAACCGATGCCGGCAGGGCCGCGCTTTCAGAATGGCTGTGCGAGGCAAAGCCGGAAATAGAAAACCCACATCACCCCATGCTCGTACGCGTATTCTTCGGAGCGAACGATCCGGAAGCCACCCTCGCCATGCTCAAAAAATATCGTGAGCAGTGTTTGCGTATGCTCGAAACCAATTACGCCGGCATCCGCCAGAATATAGAAAATTATGCAGCCATCATACCGGACGGGCAGGAAAAAAGTAAGTATTGGCTGATGACGCTGGATTGCGGCATCGCGCAGACGCAGGCGATGGCCGATTGGGCCGAGCACTGCATTGCGCAAATAGAAAAGGAGATGGCATAATGAATGTTCTTATCCTTTGCGACCGCGACAGTACCGGTACCGCAGGCTTTGACCTGCGCGAGCAGGTGGAAAAAACGGTCAAAGAGACGGGTGGCATCGTGCAGACAGTTGTATTGAACAGCGATGAAATCAAACCGTGTCTCGGTTGCTTTGGCTGCTGGGTCAAAACCCCGGGTCTTTGCGTCATCACGAACGACTGTGCAAACGATGTGTCTCGCGAACTGATGCGGGCTGATGCTGTAGTGATACTTTCCAAATTGACCTACGGCGGCTTCAGCCCCGACGTAAAGGCTGCCCTTGATCGGTGCATTCCCAACATATCACCGTTTTTTGAAATATATCATGGCGAGATGCACCACAAGATGCGATACGAGAGCTTCCCATACTGGATCACCATTGGATATGGCGACAGTACGAGGGATGAGCGCGAACTATTCCGGGAGCTGACCGATCGAAATGCCCTGAACATGCGGCCGCCGAAACATTTCTGCATCACAATGCCAAATGCCGATGAATGCTCGGATGCGCTGCAGGTTTTAGGGCAGATTTTATCAGAGGGGGTGCGCACATGAACCGCATTGCTGCATTAAACGCAAGCCCGAAAACAACAAAAAGTGTTTCCGGCATGCTGATAGAGAAGATGGAAGGAATTCTGAACTTAAAAATTGACGCCTATCAGGCAACGCAGCTTATTCGGCAGGAGAAAATCTCTGAGTCAATAGCCGAAATCTTCACTGCCGATGCACTGCTCATCGTGTTCCCTCTGTACGTCGATTCGTTGCCGGCGCCACTCATAAAGCTGCTCACGATCATGGAGGAAACGGCCAAGGCGGCGAACTTGCCGCTGCCCGTGGTTTATGCAATCTGCAACTGTGGCTTTTATGAGGCGGAGCATACGAGGCCCGCTTTGCACATGCTACGCCATTTTGCGCTTCGCGCCGGGCTTACCTGGGGATATGGCATCGGAATCGGCGGCGGCGGTTTTGTGCAGTCAACAAGCAAAAACATGGCAAAAGGGCCTGGGGCAAACATTTATGCCGCATTGTGCACGCTGGGCGAAGTGATCCGCAACAACAGCGCGGAAGAGCGTGAGGATGTGTTTGTCATGCCTAAAATTCCTCGTTTTCTGTACAAAATAGGTGGAAATATTGGCTGGCGTCAAATGGCAAAGCAAAACGGCGTCGGGCGCAAACTTCACGCGAGGCCACACAGTCAATAATCGCTTGATAAAAGTATGATTCATGGAGGAATAAGAGTGAGATATATAATAACGAATAAGGCAGCCTGGGAAGAAGCATTTGAGCGTAGAAAAAATAATTGGGGTGATGATAATTATAAAATCCTATTGAATGAAAAACTTCCATTTTTAAATGCCGATGTTTTAAATGAACTTGAAAAAATTGATTTTAAGGGGAAAACGATTGCTCAATTCTGCTGTAATAACGGTCGGGAATTGTTATCGATGATGCAGTTAAATCCAAGTTACGGAGTTGGTTTTGATATTGCTGAAAATATTATTACGCAAGCGACGGAAACGGCGAGAAAAGCAAAAATAACGAAATGTGATTTTGTTGCAACGAATATCCTAGATATTGATGAAAGCTATCAAAATCATTTTGATTTCATTTTCTTTACAATTGGGGCGATTACTTGGTTTAAAGATTTAGCCTTGTTATTTGAAAAAGTATCAAAATGCTTAAAGCCAAATGGACTACTACTTATTCATGACTTTCATCCATTTATGAATATGCTTCCGTTACCGGGAGAAGATGGATTTGACGAGGTCAATTTGAACAAAATTACTTATTCATATTTTCGAAAAGACCCTTGGATTGAGAACAATGGTATGGGCTATATGACCCCACAATATGAATCAAAAACATTTACAAGTTTTTCACATACTTTATCCGATATCATTAATTCGGTAGTTACTGCCGGAATTGCAATTAAAAAACTGAATGAATATAATTACGATGTAGGGCTGACAAATGCATATGATAGCAAAGGCTATCCATTGTCTTTTATTTTACTCGCTCAAAAATACTAATTTATTTGCTGTATTCTTTTCTGCCTTACTGTACGGTATTAAGCATAATACATATAGATTAAAAATAAAGTAATTGGATTGAATACTAACAGTTCCAATTGAGAATTAGCAAGGTCCTATGCCTTGCTTTTTTTGGTTTTAGTAATCCGATTGCCACCAATGGCAGGTTGAATAGCGATGGAGAGGAAGATAAGGCTTATCTTCCTTTTTGGCTTTGGCAAAAGCTTCCTCTTAAATTATTCTTAAGAATATTCTGTATTGCAATTTGAGATATCTTTTGTAAATATTCAATTTCGGTTGAATTATAAAGATTGAGGATGGACTCGACAGCTCGCTTGTCACCCAATTGCCCGAGCGCTTCCACAACAAATGCAAGTACCTCCGGGTCTTTTTCACTTGCCAGCCGATCAATCATTGGTAAAACCGCTTTCTTTTCACACATCTGTCCTAAAGTCGATGCCACTCTTCCGCGAACCAAGGGTTGAGCATGGGCGAGAGACCGTATTAAAGGAATTACGGTTGCCTTTCCTATATTTATTAGAGCTATTTTTACACGTTCAGCAAGGTTGCTGTCTTCATACTTAAATAATTCAATAAGTGGTAATGTAGCACAATGGTTACCTATATTTCCCAAGGCAGATGCAATATCACACATTACCAGTACATCCTCTTCTTTATTCAGCAAAGATATTAGCGGCTGAATAGCTATCGGGTCACCGATTTTACCAAGAGCTTCAACGATGCCACAACGTACAGTTGTGTTATCTTCTTTATTCAGCAACTCAATCAGTTGCATGGCTGTACCAGGAACTTTGATTTTACCAAGGGCTATCACGACTTCTCTACGTACCCGATCATCCTTATCTTTTATGGCTTCCAGAAGCGGCGCTAGGCCATCTTTTACTTTTAATTCCCCTAGAACCCAGGTTGCACCTAATCTTATTTCACAATCCTCACTTTTTAAAGCATCGCCAATCTGCCGAATTACTTTTTCACCATTTTCAGCCAGGCACTTTAAAAATTCCTGACAAATGTCATGATTACTTACGGTTTTAAACATGCATTGATTTCGTACGGTTGCCTTAACTAAATGCAGCAATCCCGGATCATTGGTTATTTTCACCTGGCCCTTTAACTCTAGGGATCTTCTCAAATTCTGCGATTGTTCTTTCATAAAGGCTCTTCTTAGTTTATTTATTTCTTCCCGATCCTCTTCCGTTAAAAACCCTGGTTCAACGGTATCTAATATGATTGATCTTTCGTATTCGGAAGCCCGAATGGCCTCCCAGTTGTTCACTTTGGGACGAGCCGTTCCTAAGGCCGCCACCACTCGGCTGGTTACTAAAATATATCCTGCAAAGAAAATATCACTACCATCCCAGTTGTTTTCATTAAAAAAGATACCCTTTTTGACGATATCTGGTTTTGCGAACAATGAATTTGGTTTAGCAACAATTTTAGAGCGAGAATAATCAATTGAACGAACCTTAGAGGTAACCGCAAAACCATGATATCCCTTAATTAAATGACCACTTTTATCAGATAAATTAATTGCATAGGTCTTCCAGCCTGTGAATTTATTAATTGTAAACAATTCTACGATGCGATCTGAAACAAGAAAGCCGTCACTTGTCCAAATAAAATCATCGGGAACAGTTTTACCTCCTATATATCGGTAGGGAACAGGTAGAGGTGGCTTTAGATCCCCCCTTAACAGATTTATTTTGTCTTTACAACTTAAATAAAGTATGTCTTCTGCTAACGTAGCCTTAAAGGCTCTAGCCCTAATTCCAACTTGCAGCACAAAGATATCCTTTTCTAAATTTATGTTTGGATTTTTAAAAGTACAGGCAGCCTTTGGACGAAATCTTAGAAGTGCTTCATTTAAAATTTGCCGTATATCTTCAGAATGTTCATCTTCCTTTAATTTTTCAAGGTAGTTTAAAGCCCTCTTATCTCCAATTCGACCGAATGTATCGACTATCAGCATTCGCACATAATTATTTTCTTCTTTAAGCATTTTTATCAACGGCTCAACTGCCAACTCTCCAATTTCAACCAAAGCCATTGCGGCCCGCCAACTAACGATCCGATCCGGATCCATTAATGCACATAACAAGGGTTTAACTGCTTTTGCAGATCCCGTTGATCCCAATGCCATTGCTACGAATCCTTGTTCATTCATGCTTTTATCATTTAGTAACGCCGCAAGGGGTTCTACTGCAACGTCCCCCATCATCCCAAGTGATTTGGCAGCAGCCCAACGTTCTTTACCTCTTAGCATATTTAGCAAAGTAGGTAATGCGGTTGAGTCTCCTAGTTCACCCAAAGCAATGATGGCATCTAAAGAACTTCCGTGTTTTTTTACATCGTTAAGAATGGGTTTTACTGCTCTTTTGTCTCCAATTTTACCTAATGCTCTGATAGCATCTAATCGGATAGCTGTATTCCCCTCATTTAATGAATTTATGAGGGGTAATACAGCTTCTGGATCGCCGATTTCCCCCAAGGTGTTTGCAACCCTTGTAAAAATAATATCATTACCATCTTCAAGACAAGTTTCTAGCAAGCGAACAAGGGGTTTCACTGTCTGGGTTCCAATCTTAACCAAGGCTTTTGACACTTCATCGCTGATTGGGTAGTTGTCCTGGTTTGATAGAACGTTTATCAAGGGTAGCACAGCACTTTGCCCCATTTTTCCTAATGCCTCAACCGCATTATTTTTTACCACCCGTTCTTCGTCCAATAGTGCATCAATAAGCGGAAAGACAGCGGCGGCATCACCAACTTCACCCAGTTCTTTAGCGGCCTTTGCACGGGTTCTCCAGTACACATCCTTCAGGTTTTTAATTAATGTTTCCATCGCGTTTCCCTGCCATTTCTATACATATCATTAATAATAGCTAAGTAATAATTTGAGAGTAACATAGAGCCTAAATTTGTCAAGAATTTTACATTTTGAACTAAATCAAGGGCAAGATGCGGAGAACATTTTGACATTAACAGAATAATTGTTTAACCATAGAAGTTTTAGAAATATGAGATTCTTTGCAGAAAAAACAGTAACCAAATTTTAAAGCATTTCATAATTAGTATTAGTGGGAGAAAAAAGTTAGTTTAATGCAACTATCTTACCTGAAGTTAACTCAGTCTACAGGTAGTACTTGAAAGTCCAGGAAAAAATTTAGGCAAAAGTTAGCCGAGACTAAGTTTTTAGATTAAAGGAGGTATAAAAGATGAAAAGCAATCGTGGGGATCTAAGGAAGCAATATAATGCACGGTAAAAGTTAGTCGAGGCTAAGAATATTACTTAATAGTCAATGAAGGTACTGGAACACATAGGATACATCATAATAAGTGTCATTATCAATCAAATTATGAGAAGGGAGATAATACATTGAAAAAGTTAATTGGCTGGATTTGTATACTTGCCCTAGTAAGTATGGCCCTTGTAGGCTGTGGAAATCAGGGGGGTCAAAGGGATGACGGGAAACTAAATATCGTTGCTACTACAACGATGTTGGCAGATGCTGTTAAGGTTATAGGTGGAGATAACGTGAACGTTGAATGCTTAATGGGACCTGGAATAGATCCGCATCTTTATAAAGCTAGCGCAGGGGATGTAGCCAAAATGCAACGGGCAGATATGATTATATATAACGGACTCCATTTAGAGGGGAAAATGGGCGAGATATTTGAAGGTATGACAAAACAAAATAAAGCTGCCTTAGGGGCAGCAGAGACCATTTCCGAGGATAAGCTAATTACTGGGGACAGTGGAGGTGGTAATCATGATCCCCATGTATGGTTTAATGTAGAGCTTTGGATAGAAGTAGTAAAGGAAATTGAAAAAACATTAAGTAATTATGATCAAGATAATAAAGAGACATATAAAGCAAATGCTGATAATTATATCAAGGAATTAGGAAGCCTTCATGCATATGTAGAAAAAAGAGTTGAAGAAGTACCAGGAGAGAAACGAGTATTGATCACAGCCCATGATGCTTTTGGTTATTTTGGTGATAAATATGGATTCGAAGTTATGGGACTTCAAGGTTTAAGTACAGCAACGGAAGCTGGAACAGCAGATGTAAAAAAATTAGCAGATTATATTACGGAAAATAAGATACCAGCTATCTTTGTAGAATCCTCCGTACCTCCTAAAAATATTGAAGCTTTGCAGGATGCAGTTGCTGCTAGAGGTTTTAAGGTAGAAATAGGTGGAGAGTTATTTTCTGACTCCCTGGGTGACCCAGATAGTGAAGAAGGAACCTATATAGGTACAGTAAGGCATAATATCGACACAATTGTTGATGCATTAATTAAATAGGGGAGGATAATCATGGATAATATAGCAGTGAAAGTGAATGACTTAACGGTTGCATATCATAAAAAGCCTGTACTATGGGATATAGACTTAAAAATACCCTTAGGGGTTTTGATGGCGGTTGTTGGGCCTAATGGGGCAGGAAAGTCCACCTTACTAAAAGCCATGCTAAACCTAGTTAAACCTCTTACTGGTAGGACTTTCTTTTGGGGAGAGTCTTACCAGGTTAATAGGAAGAGAATTGCCTATGTTCCTCAGAGGGGTAGTGTAGATTGGGATTTTCCCACAAATGTATTAGATGTTGTTACGATGGGAACCTATGGAAAGCTAGGTTGGTTTAAACGTCCGAGAAAAGAGGAGAAAGAAAAAGCCATTGAAGCCCTTGATAAAGTAGCTATGCTTTCCTATAGCAATAGACAAATTAGTCAACTCTCAGGAGGACAACAACAAAGAGTGTTTTTAGCGAGAGCATTAGTACAGGATGTGGATCTATATTTTATGGATGAACCTTTTCAGGGAGTAGATGCGAAGACGGAAAAAGCAATCGTGAAACTGCTAGAAGAACTAAAAAATATGGGGAAGACGGTTGTAGTGGTACATCACGATTTACAGACAGTAATGGAGTATTTTGATTGGGTGACGTTCCTAAATACAATCCTTATCGACTATGGTCCAATCTATAAAGTATTTACAGAAGAAAATCTTAAAAAAACTTACCGAAGTGCCATTGATAGTTTTTACAAGAATAATAGGAAAGTAATCTAAATGGAACTATTATTCAATTTGTTCTCGGATTATACGTTAAGGATTGTGGCATTCGGTTCAAGTCTACTAGGAATTACCAGTGGAGCCATCGGGTGCTATGCAGTAATAAGGAAACAAAGCCTTATTGGAGATGCCGTATCCCATGCTGCACTACCTGGCATCGGACTGTCTTTTCTACTTATAGGTTCTAAGGATACCGAATGGTTATTGCTGGGAGCATTTATTGCGGGATGGATAGCTACATTTGTCATACTCAATATAAATCGGTTAAGTAGGATAAAATATGACAATGCCTTAGCTATGATTTTAGCTGTGTTTTTTGGATTGGGCTTGGTTATTTTAACCTATATTCAAAAAATACCTAATTCTAACCAAGCCGGATTGGAAAAATTCCTGTTTGGTCAGGCTTCTACCTTATTGCAAAGAGATGTTATGCTTATGGGCATTGTAGCACTCTTGACATTATTGCCGATGATATTTCTTTGGAAGGAATTTAAGCTACTCAGCTTTGATCGTGTTTTCGCCGACACAATAGGATTTTCTACTAAGAAACTAGATTTGATATTAACTACCCTAATCGTGATATCAATTATTGTAGGCTTACAAACTGTAGGGGTAGTATTGATGAGTTCAATGTTAATTGCCCCGGCAGTGGCAGCAAGACAATGGACGGATAGATTATCCGTCATGGTTATTCTATCCTCCATTTTTGGAGCTACAGCAGGGATTTGCGGCACACTCATCAGTTCATCTATAAATAATATGCCAACTGGACCCATGATCGTAGTGGTGATTACCCTTATTGCATTTGTATCCCTATTATTCGCACCAAATAGGGGGTTAATTTGGAAAAAAGTCAGAGATAACAAAAATAAAAAAGAAATCAATAGCACCATTGTACTCAGTATTTTATACAACCTAGGGGTAAAGCATAAAAAAATTTTTAATGCCCATGATCTAAATACACTTATGCTTGAAAAGGGAGGACTTAAATATTCTAAAAAGAACTTACGAAAGGAGCTAGACAAATTAAAAATATCAGGATTGGTGAACAAACACGGAAAAAATTTATGGGCAATCAGTAAAAAAGGGATAGATAAAATCAGAGCATTGGATTATGTAAATGGTGGTGAGAGTTACCATGACTAGTCCTCAAATAGAGATACAATTAATTGCGATTATTGTGTCAGTGGCTTGTGTTATTCCCGGCGTATTTTTAATATTAAGAAGAATGTCGATGATGTCGGATGCAATCAGCCATACCATTTTGTTAGGGATTGTGCTAGCGTTTTTTGCAACACATGACTTGACTTCACCATTATTAATTGTGGGAGCAGCCTTGATGGGTACGCTAACGGTTTATCTAATCGAAGTTATTAATAATACACAGTTGATTAGTGAAGATTCATCTATTGGGTTGATATTTCCTTTTCTTTTCAGTATAGGGGTAATTCTGATAAGTATGTATGCAGGGGATGTGCATTTAGATACCGATGCGGTACTATTAGGTGAAATTGCATTTGCTCCGTTTAATAGACTCGTAGTTGGGGGTACAGATATAGGTCCTAAAGCATTATATGTGATGGGAAGTATTTTAGTATTGAATGTAGTCTATTTATTGCTGTTTTACAAAGAATTGAAACTAACCACATTTGATAAGAAGTTGGCTGCGGTGCTAGGTTTTTCTCCAATCTTCATACACTATTCGTTGATGTCTTTAGTATCCATAACAGCAGTGGGTGCATTTGATTCGGTAGGTTCAGTATTGGTTATAGCCTTTATGGTAGGACCTCCTGCTTCAGCTTATCTAATAACAGATGACTTAAAAAGAATGATATTTTTAAGTATTGCTATAGGAATACTCAGCGCCATATCAGGGTATTGGTTAGCTGCATTATTTGATGTTTCTATTGCAGGGTCTATGGCAGTGATGGTTGGGATGATCTTTCTTATCGTATTTATCCTGACCCCTGATAGAGGACTGTTATCGATTATCAAAAGAAGGAAGAAACAGAAATATGAATTTGCCAATATATCTTTTCTGATGCATATCATGCGTCATGAAAATACAGATATGGAAAAGAACGAATCTTCTATAGAGACAATTCACAATCATCTCCAATGGGATCGTAAATTTCTAAATGAGATATTAAGTATAGCTAAAGAGAATAAATATATCACGATCAATGAAAAGGGAATCATTACAGCAACAAGAGAAGGGAGGAAAATTGCCGGAACCTATTATTATGATTGGGTAGAAAGGACATAAACAATGTTACCACCTGCACAGAATAGCGGCAAGAAATTATTGCCGGTGGCAAGGATAAAAAATATATAATAGGCAGAAAAAACGACAACAAATGTGGAAAAGCCGTCGCCTTATCTCGGTTAAAGGCATATTCACGATTAAGAATTTGAAATAAAAAAACCGGGTGTGTCCCGGTAGTGCGAAAGCTATAAGTAGCTGTAAACGAATTAGGAGCTCCTTATCGTTTAGTGTCGCTCCCATATAAAGGATCTTTACACTCCCCTTGCCGATTTGACTTGGGGAGTGTTTTTGATGTTTTGGCTATGTTATATCTTGTTGTTGATATTTTAGGATGTTTTAGGATTAACTCTTCTTTTGTGAATTGGCATGCTTTTCCGAATAAATTCTGGGTATTTTGAAAGCATATGTTTAGCACAATGGGGAAGTTATTTAACCCACCCTGGCACCGTAAGAACTTGCAAAAGCGATAGCTTGAGCAAAGTCCAAGCGTACCCCTTTAATATCAAAAGATTTAAAATCGATCCCATCGAGTTTTGCTCCTCGTAAGTCAGCACCATGAAGTCGTGCTTTTCTAAGATTAGCACGGGTAAGGTCAGCATCCCGTAAATCTACTTTTTCTAAATTACATTCGGATAAATCTGCTTCCGCAAATCGAATATTGCGCAGGTGTTGTTTTTTTAAATGAGTATGGCGTAGGTTGGTATAGGACCAATCCCCACCTTTTATGGTTATTCCACCTAATTGTGCACTTGTAAAATCGGAACCGATCATTTTACAATCCTCAAACGTGGCTACAAAGAGATTTGCCCTACCAAAAAGACAATTTGTAAAAGCAGAATCTTTGTGCGAAGAAGTTTGTAAAGAGGCCTCAGTAAAATCACAATCTACAAATTGGCAATGTGTAGTTAAAACTTCTTCCAGTTGTGCTCCTCTAAAGCTACACCGGGTAAATATACAGTTGTGCAATTCTCCTTCTCTTAATTCTGCATTACTAAAGTCTTTTTCTACGTATTTCTGATCAATCTGTTGATACATCTTACCTTCCTCCCAGTTACTATTTTAACATGGCCTTTTTTGGATTGAGTTAATGTGCGTTGCATTCAAATTGTACAACATGTCCTGCCTGGAAACTATTTTTCTGGTTTCCACGCAGTAATCCGAATAGCCTAAATTCCGAAATTTTCCGAAGCTACCGAGTAAGGCCGCACCCTAATTCATTAGACTGTGACCTGCATTTAAGAAAAGGGACTAGCCCCTTGGATTCTAAGTGACCGGTTAGTGACCGTCGCATTATGAATGCAGGATTTAACTAGCATATCCTTCTTAGCGTGTAAACACCTGTCTAAGCCGTTAATGTTATACCCCATTATAGAATGTCTGTTCGTTTTCTGCAAATATCAACATTGAAATTTAACATGCCAATGCTTTACGTAAGTGAAGCGTAATGTAAATATCACCACTGGTCAAATTGCCAGTGGTGATTCGTGTTTAATAATATTCAGGTCTTTTTATTATTAACCTTGGAAAAGGAAACTTAAACTTTAAAACGGCTGACGATGGTATTTAAATCACCGGCAAGTTTTGCTAAAGTTTCCACGGAAGCGGTAACTTCTTCCATTGCTGCTGTTTGTTCTTCGGTAGAAGCCGCTACATTTTGCACACCGGAGGACATCTGATTAGCAGCAGATACTAAATCATTTACCTGGGAAGACAAGTTTTGAGTACCTTCAACAATAACACAAAAATAATTTCCAGACTGTTGAATCAGGGTTGAGCCGCTCTCAACCTCTTGTTTGGCTATTGCCATGCTATCGACAGCTTTTTGAGTATACGATTGTATGGCCTTGACAAGGGTGGCGATATCTTTGGTGGCATTGCTGGATTGTTCAGCAAGTTTTCTAACTTCCTCTGCAACTACCGCAAAACCTTTGCCATGCTCCCCTGCTCTGGCGGATTCGATGGCAGCATTTAACGCTAATAGATTGGTTTGTTCGGCAATGTTGGTGATTAAATCAACCATTTGATAAATCTCTTGGGATTTATTATTGACTTGATTAAAAGCCAAGCTTACTTCATAGGAGGCCTGATTAATGTTTTGCATTTGTTCGATCGATTTCGTAATACCATTGTTACCTTCAATCGCATTACTGGCACTCTTTTCCGCCACTTCTCCTATCGTGATCATGTTAGTGGTAACTTCATCTACCGTGGTAGCGATTTCAATCATCGTAGCGGAGGTTGCATTAGCACCTGCCGTTGTTTGCTGAGCCTGATTATTCAGTTGCCCGGCAGAACTATTTAAATAACCAGCAGCATTCTTAATATCTTCTATAATTTGTTTTAGGTTTTCCCTTGTTCCGTCAATTGCTTCAGCCAACTGTCCAATTTCCGATGTATCATGTTTAACAAGTACGGAAGTGGTTAAGTCGCCTCCAGCCATTGCTAACATGGTATCTTTCAGTGATATTAATGGCCGGATAATTTTTCTAGATGAAATATATAGGTAAATTGATATGGTAACAGCCGTAATGATCACCAATGTTATCATTAGAAAAATATAAAAGGCTAATTGCTTTTCTGCCTCGGCTAATTCATTTTCCGCTCGCGTATTCATTTTTTCTTGAAATTCCGCTATCGGTTTCGTAATAAGAGTTTTCTTTTGATCGTATTCTTTACCAAACATAAGCTCTTGGGCTGTTTTAAAATCTGCTGCTTCAACTGCCTTCATAGCAGCATCTTCAATTTGAACCAGTGCATCTGAATTTTGTTTAGCTTTTTCAATAAGGTCTAATTCTTCTTTAGGGGTATTTAATTCTTTTAGTCTTTCAACTACGTTATCCCTGGTTTTCGTTTCAGTTACTTCTCGCCAATAGTTGTTATAATGTTCTTTTTCTCCAAAAACAACATACCTCTGTGCTTCATTGGTTAAATAATCGGAAGCATTGGATACGTCAAAACCGAGTTGTTTTAATTCCGCTTTTCGAACCTCCGCTAACTGTACTTGTTTAAAAGTAGTCTCTGTCAATATGGCACTTATAATCAGAAGTATGCATAAAATCAAAGATATACCCCCAAATAGGAGTGTCAAGGTTGACTGTTTCATTGCGCCCTTGGCCATGCTTAAAATCCTCCTCTGTGTTTAATTGAGTGAAATTTCACAATATGTTTTTCAGTATGTCATTTGCATAAAAATAAATCAATGTGGTTTACGATAATTTTATGGAAAAGTCATAAAACAGTAAGTTAAATGGGGAATTTGTAAGTAGTAAGATTCTATAAGTTACCATTCAGTTGTAAGGGCTTAACCTCCCGGCGCAGGATCAGCCTAGCCTAAACATGGTGAAAATGTCTCACCATTAACAACGAAGTTTTTTGGCAAAATGCCGCACTTTGCAAAATTGATTGAATGCAAAAACTAAACCCATCGGCGGATGGGTTTAGTTTTTGTTGACTTGGTCATTTTTCTCTTGCAGCAGGGTTTCAAGATATTTTTGATTTTGTAATATTTTGCTATCCGTTGGACGGTATTGACGGGCTACCTCATTGTGTAGATAGGCCAGCTTGTGCATGCCCAAACGATCATAGCACACACATAACTGCAGGTGTGGCAGCCAGGTGGAAAATGCAGGATTAAAAAATCCTTGGTGGTTTTCCTCCCGTCCCACCCTGGCGGCAAGCTTATACCAAAAAATTGCCGGGTTAAAATTGCCCAGTTCCATGAAATGATAGCCCAAACGGCAGCAAAATTCAGCCCTGGCACTGTCATAATGAAAGGAACGTAAAATTGCTTGCAGTTTCTGGTCATGATTGCCTAAAGCATGATAGCAGTCAGCCAGTTTTCCGCAGCTTGAAATATTGTCTTCAATCCATCCTTTGCCTTCCGAAAGAAATTTTTCATAAAGGGCAGCGGCCCGTTCATGCATTTGATGATCCAGCAGCTCATTTGCAAAATAGTAGAGATCCCGCGGGGAGAACTCTTCTCCCTGCGCCAAACGTTTTTCATATATTTTTAGATTTCTATCACTATCATGATGAAGGTTTTTATGCGTTATGGCAATATCACTTTGCATGATATTACCCCATACCTCAAGATATTCGTGAACCGCACCGATCCATTGAAAGTTATTGGTCCTCTTTACCAATCGGTTGCGCCGTGCACGAAAGGAGACATTGCCATCTTCATCAAAGGCTAAATGGTACTTCATGTTCACCGAATCCACGGTGGGATCAAGATCTTCTTTTAATGTGACAAACTTTATCCGATCGTCAGTTTCTAAAACATCATCGGCATCCAGCCAAAGGATGTAATCCATGGTTGCCTTGCTGAAGGCAGCATTTCGGGCAGCAGAGAAATCATCAATCCAATGGAAATCAAATATTTGGTTGGTATACTGAGCGGCGATGGACTTTGTACCATCGGTAGAGCCTGTATCCACTAGGATGATTTCATCTACCAGGTCTGCTACGGAATCCAGGCATCGTTTTAGCACGGCTTCCTCATTTTTAACAATCATGCAAAGGCTAATGGTGATCATCGTTTTTACTCCTAACTTTTTAGTACTTTATTCATTAGTATTCGGGTTGCCGTTAACAGGTGCTTTGCTGTGGGGGGAATGTAGGGGTGTTTTTGTGACACATGTAGGAAGTAGCCATACATTATAATTTAGGATGACTTTTTTACATTTAAATAGTTTGCTGCCATGTGTGGCAACGGGTGGAGGGCGTATGCGAGAAAATTTATCTTTATCCCTATGCATGATTGTAAGAAATGAAGAAGACTGGCTGGAGAGGTGTCTTAACCGTGTGCAGCAGGTAGTGGATGAAGTGGTTATTGTGGACACCGGCTCCACGGACAGAACAAAAGAAATCTGTCTTCAATATCCTGCCAAGGTATATGATTTTGCTTGGACGGAAAGCTTTGCCGAAGCCCGAAATTTCAGCATTGAGAGAGCGTCGGGGAAATGGATACTATGGCTGGATGCGGATGAGGAACTAATGGTGGAAAATATCAGAGAATTTCGGAAGGCACTTCATGCTGCGGAAAAGGACCTTTTTTTACTCCCTTTGGTCAACTACTATGGGGGATTACCGGCAGATTTAAACAGGTCCTATTTGTTTGCCAGCTACAGATTGTTTCGAAATCATAAAGG
The DNA here is from genome assembly GCF_982386235.1 of Desulfotomaculum sp. Taxonomy (NCBI): domain Bacteria; kingdom Bacillati; phylum Bacillota; class Clostridia; order Eubacteriales; family Desulfotomaculaceae; genus Desulfotomaculum; species Desulfotomaculum sp. The sequence continues at coordinate 17,553 of NZ_CEVWQM010000005.1, forward strand.
CTTTAAATTCATAGGAAATATCCATGAACACTTGAATGTGGATGAAATCCAGAAAGTTGATCAAACGGCAATAATGCCCAATATTACAATCCATCATTATGGTTATATGGATCACGTTATGGAGGGGAAGGAAAAAAATAAAAGAAATCTCGCTATGCTTGAAAAGGAAAGGGAGCAGCCGGGGTACAGTCCCTGGATTGATTACCATATTGCCAGTGAATGGTATCGTGCTAAAAGGTATAAAGAAGCCTTTGAACAGGTAAATATTTCCATCTTGGGATTCCTTCAGAGAAAACAGATGCCCCCTTCCTTATTGTATAAGCTGAAATATGATATTTTGTTGGCGCTGGGAAGTTTTGCGGGAGCATGGCCGGGCATTGAAAAGGCCATCGCGTTATATCCTGATTACGTTGATCTTCATTTTTACAAGGGTTTGATTTTTTTTGCCAAGGAAATGTTTGAAGAAGCGATTCCGGTGTTTAAACATTGTCTGGAACTAGGGAAAACACACGCGCAAGGATATCTCATGTTGGTAGGTTGCGGGGGATACCAGGCCTGGTATTTTATGGGGAGATGCTATGAAAAACTGGGTAAATACAAGGAAGCGAGCACGGCCTATGCACAGACAGTCAGCCTATACCCAGATCATCAAGAAGCGCGGCTAAGATTGCTTACCCTGAGTGAGGTATAATTTTATGATTAAATAACTGGGTGTAAGCCTATCTTTGCCGACATGAACGAACAAACAATGAGAGGACTGATCCTGCTTCGTTGTTTTTCCATTTACGCAGGCTGTTAAAGAAGACGGTGTTTTATAAATATGATTCTATATTTTAATTTGGAACCATTTGGTACCTAATCTTATACATTGTATTGTACTAAATTAAGGGAGGAATTGATTGTGTCACAACCCAGTTTTCCTACGATAAGCCCGCCTATCACGAGGGACGATGCCATTAATTTACTACTTACCTCGATAGCAATGGAGGAACTCGGCTTGAGTCACATTATCAATGCCGAAGGAGAAAAACTGCAATATATTTTAGGAACGATCCCAGGAGTCAGCAGCCCTCCGGCAACAATCCAAGATGTTTTGGATGTTAATGATAGTGTTCGTAATACTTTAGAAAGTGCTGTGCAAAACCAGTTATTATTAAATGCAAAGATGCAGATGGCCCTTAACTCGTCACCTATGCAGGGGCCTACCGGAGCTACCGGAGCCACCGGGGCCACCGGACCTGCCGGGGGTCCCACCGGGGCCACTGGAGCTACTGGAGCTACCGGAGCCACCGGACCCGCTGGGACTGCTGGGGCAGTGGGGCCTGCGGGTGCCATTGGTGCAACGGGACCTACCGGAGCTACCGGGGCCACCGGAGCTACCGGAGCCACCGGGCCTACCGGGGCCACTGGTGTAACAGGGGCCGTAGGAACTACCGGTGATGCCGGACCAGCCGGGGCTACCGGAGCCACCGGTTCTCTTGGGCCCACCGGAGCTACCGGAGCTACCGGAGATACTGGAGCTACCGGAGATACCGGAGCCGCGGGAGCTACTGGGGCAACCGGAGCCACCGGTCCCACCGGAGCCACCGGTGCAACGGGGACCAACGTAACGGCAACCACTGCTTTTGCCGCCAATACCAGCGGATCATCCATTTCGATAGCAGTGGCCGGTACACCGGTACCGCTGCCTGACAGTCAGATCCTGCCGACGGATATTACCGTTGATGTCACGGATACAATTTTCACTGTAAATACAACTGGCCGCTATCGGCTGTCTTACTATGTGAATACAACCGCTGCCTTGGCTATAAGTTCCAGGCTGATCATAAATGGCTCACCCAATACAGCATCAACTGTCGCGCCACTTATCAGTCTATCAAACTTCTCTAATGAAATTTTGATTGATTTAACGTCTGGAGCAACCGTAACACTGCAGCTGTTTGGGCTATTGACTACAGCCGTTCTGTTGGGAGGTTCGGCAGGAGCTTCGTTAATGATTACCCGATTAAGTTAGAGTAGTCATCGCAGTATTATTTTGAAAGGAGGCCGATGTTATGTCTTTGCCGAATATTCCTGCCGTTAGCCCTCCCCTTACAAGAGATGAGGCAATCAATTTAATTATCTCATCGATTGCGATGGAAGAGCTCGGCCTAAGCCATATTACCAATGCGGAAGGGGAAAAACTCCAGTTTCTTTTGGGAACCCTTCCCGGATTAACGGGTGGTTTTGCAACCATCAGCGACATCTTGGCTGCTAACGATAGTGTACGTGAGATGCTTAATAGCATTGCTAATAACCAGTTGTTTTTAAAGTCAAAAGCTAACACGGCATTGAGTTCTCCTGTATTGCCCGGACCCACGGGGGCCACTGGTGCCACCGGAGCCACCGGATCCGCCGTAGGCGCCACCGGAGCGACCGGAGCCACTGGTTCTGTTGGGCCCACCGGACCCACCGGAGCGACCGGTGACTCTGTTATAATTGGACTAAGTAAGTGAAAGCCTCTAAATCAAAGGGTTTTTCGCTAATCTTAGTCCAATTTTTTTACCCTATTTACCCATTACCCAAATCTTTTACCCAAGAAAGGAGAGCGCCGATGGCGAAAATCATTGCAATTATCAACGAGAAAGGCGGCGTGGGCAAAACAGCCACGGCCACCACCCTTGCGTATCTCTTGTCCAAGAGAGGACACCGCACCGCCTTGCTTGACTTTGATGGTCAGGGGCATTCGAGCATCATCTTTGGTGTGAAGAACCCCAATAAACTGGAGGTGACAATAAACACCCTGTTACGCAAGCTGGTTGAGGACGAGCCTTTACCCGAACCCGAAAGCTATATCATCAAAACCGGGTGCGGTGTTGACCTGATCCCATCCAATACTCAGCTTTTCACCCTTGAACGCAATCTCTGCAATGTGGATTTCAGAGAGAGGATTTTGACCCAATATATTGACACCATCAAGGACAGCTATGAGTACATCATCATCGACTGTATGCCGCAGATGGGTACACCGATGATTAACGTGATGATGTGTGCCGACAGCATTATCATCCCGACACAGGCGGAGCTTTTATCTGCTCAAGGACTTGCGGAGCTGCTAAAGCACCATCATGCTATTCAGAGAAACAGCAACCACCGCCTGCGTATCGAGGGAATCTTGATTACCATGGATTCTCCCAACACGATACTTTCGGCACAGGTGAACGAACTGATCCAGCGCGGTTTCGCTGACAAGGTTCCTATTTTCAAGACCCATATTCCAAGGTCCATCAAGGTTGCGGAAGCCGTGCTTCACCATCAGACCATTTGTGGATTTCTGCCGGGAAATCCTGCGGCAATCGCCTATGGGCAATTTGTGGACGAACTGCTTTCGGGTGAACACGGTAAAATTGCGGAAAGGAGCGTTTAGCCTATGGCAATACCAAAACCCAAGGTTTCTTTGATTGATTTTGATGAAATGCTGGGTATAGAACCCCAGCAAGATGCCGCCCCTGCTCCTGTGCAGGGTGGCATCTTGGATATGGATTTCAGTTTGATGGAGTCCTTTCCAAATCACAGGTTCAAACTCTATGAGGGACAGCAGCTTGACGATATGGTGGACAGTATTCGCCAGTTTGGTATTCTGCTCCCCATTATCCTGTGGTACACTGAGGACGGACGGTACATTATTCTCAGCGGACATAACCGTAAAAACGCCGCCCAGCTTGCCGGGTTTACGAAAGGCCCCGTCATCATCAGGGAAAATCTGACCTATGAAGATGCCGTCCTGATCGTAACGGAAACCAATCTGCGCCAGCGTTCCTTTGGCGATATGAGCTATTCAGAACGTGCCTACTGTCTTGCACAGCATTATGAAGCACTGAAATCGCAAGGTAAGAGAAATGACCTTTTGGCAGAGATTGAAATGCTCTTGAACCCGCATGATACCGAGGAAAATTCAACTTCGTCTGAGGTTCAGACGAAGTTGAGATCAGATGAAAAACTCGGACAGAATTACGGTCTTTCACGGGACAAGGTGGCGAAATACATCCGTATTTCAAACCTTATTGAACCTCTTATTTTCCGTGTGGATAGCGGTGAGATTGCCTTTCTTGCCGCCTATGACCTCTCCTTTGTAGAGGACGGTGCTCAACAGCAGAAAATTGCTGACCTCATGGAGTCCGACAACTATAAGGTAGATACGAAAAAGGCGGAGTTGTTCCACAGCTACTATAAAGCTGGCAAGCTAACTGATACCGCCATTGTGCAAATTATTTCAGGGGAAAAAACCCGCAAACCCAAAAGCAGCAAGCCACAGCCGGTTAAAATCAAGCCTGCGGTCATTTCTAAGTATTTTACCGCACAGCAGACCCCAAAGGAAATTGAGGAAGTCATTGATAAGGCTTTGGCCCTGTACTTTGAAAATCAGGAATCGGAGGTGACAGCTTGAGCAAGGCGACCATTCTTGCCGACCTATATAAAAAATCGGTACAGGAATACACGAAAAACCCTGTGGAGTGGAAAGGTCTGCTGTCCTGTGTGGCGAGGTATTACAAGCGTTCCTTTGATAATGCGGTACTCGTTTACGCACAGCGGCCTGATGCAACCCAGCTTGCCACCTTTGACGAATGGCATGATAAGCGAATTGACCGAAATATCAATGCAGGCGCAAAAGGCATTGCGGTCATCGACATGACAAACCCCACAGCAAGTTTGAAGCATCTGTTTGATTTCATGGACACCAACGGCAGTGAGCAGAGCTTCAAAAAGGTTATGAGTTACCTGTGGGAGATGGAGGATCAGTATAAACCCAGCGTGTTGGCGAGATTTCACGAAAAGTACAATACCCCAACCTCCAGCATCGAAATGTGCCTGTATAAGCTGGTACAGCAACGGGTTCGTCAGGTTTTGTCGCAGTACATGGAAAACTTTAAGGTGTGTGACGAAACCAGCGTACTTTACGATGCTCCTATTGAAGCGGTAAAAGCGGAATTTATGGAACTTGTCACCGACAGCGTAGCTTATACCGTGTTCTGCAAATGTGGGCTTTCCACCGAGATGTTTGATGAACACACCTTTGAGAACATCAGCCACTTTAACAGCATGGAGCTGTTTATGACTATGGGAAACTGTACGGTTTCCCTTGCAAGACCCATCCTGAGAGAAATCCATCAGGAAATCCAGCAAATTAAAATCGAAAGGAGCCAAATTTATGAGAACCGAACCGTTAATGAACCTCAATTACCGGAAGGGCGAGGACGGTCTGCTCTACCCCGAACTGCAAATCTCGGAGAACGAGAAAATCGACTGGACACCGGTGGGCAGATTCGGGAACCTGTGGAAGAACTTCATGCTGGAGAACCACCCGCACCGCCTGTCGGAGTTGGTGGCACAGGGCAAAATCAACGAGATGATTTTGAAAGTGGACGAGGAAGCCGAGAGCCGCAAGGAACGGCTGATACAGGAGCTTCTGACCGCACAGCCGATGCCGGACACCGAGGACACGATGGAGAGAGCCGCCCACATGGGCATGATAAACGACACAGCGGAGGAAATCGTGATCAGCGAATTGGTACTGCACCTCCGATAACCCCAAGCGTAGAGCCGCCCTCAGATGGTAAACAGCCGTCTGTGGGCGGCTTTTTTTCTATCCCGCCTACATCGAAACCTCCTGAACCTGTTTCGGTGCAGGAAGCCCCTGAACAGGTTCCTGCACTGGATGAGGAAGAAATCTCCGACCTCATTGATGTGGTGCTGTGTGCTGATGATATTACCCCTGATACAAGGGAATGGACAGCGGAAATCCATAAATTCTTTGAGGGCGGACACAAGCAGACTACGAAAGCCAAAATTCTGAAAGCCTTTTATGGCAAGCTGGATACTGACTACATCACGGAAACCGGAGAATATTTATATCTCACCGCAGGCGATGATGGGCTGACTTTTGAAATCGGGAATCAGCAATTTACCGAGGACTATGGCACGCTCGTCAGCCGGATTGACCGCTTGATTCTGACCGGGGCATATCCGTTTAGCTCCGCAGACACCGTGATTGACGATTATGCTATCCCCGATGAACAGGAGGAAATGCAGGGCATTACAGACGAGGACGAAAATAGTCCTGATGAACCGCTTGCGTCTACCGAGTTGCTTGAAACGGATAGACAAAAAATCATTGACGAATACCTTCAGCATGGCAGCGGCACACAAGGCGGCAGGCAACGAATTTTTCAAGTTATGCTGTCCATGCCTGCCAAGAAGGATCGTATGTCGTTTATTAGGAAGGAATACAATTCCTATGGCTGTTACAGCAAATCCCCCAATGGCGACCAATGGCATTTGGAATCTACCCCCAAGGGGCTGGCGATTGATTATCGGCTTGGTTCGTTGGAACTGCATGAAGTCCTTTCATGGAATCAGGCGGAAAGCGGTATCTCTGACCTGATCCGCCAAGACCGCTACCTGACAGAAAAAGATAAAACGGAGCTGGAAGCCGAGGGGCAGGCGGTGTACTTGCCAGCCCCCGAAGTGTTAGAGCAAGAAACTCCCGACAGGCAGCTTAACTTGTTTGATATAACCCCCGCTATGCAGGACAGCTATGAGGACACCGCCGAGGACAGCAACGACGGCATGATTGATGGGAACTCCATTGAACCGGTGCAACTACCGTTTCAGGAGGGCGACCGCATCTATTATAATGACCGTGTGTTTGAAATCGTGAAATTCATGCACGATGGGCGCACGGTGGAAATGGGAGATATTGCACAGCTTAAAAACCTCAACGGCCTAAAAACTACCGAGCGTGTGCCACTTTCTGCTATTGCGGATTGCAAGCCGCTCAAAGACCATTACACAAATGACGAGATTGCTACCATGGTGGTAGAAAGTGTCCAAAGTAGCGACTTTTCAGAGGAAACAAAGGCGGCCATCCAAGCCACCGCCCTTGTCAACCAGTCCAATGATGAGTACAACCGTACCATTATGGATGATTTCCATGCTCGTGCTTGGGGCGAGGGTTTCAATTACCGCTATTCCCACGACCATCATCTTTACGATGGCGGTCCGAAAACCAAATTCAAAAACAACATTGCAGCCATTCGGCTTCTAAAGGAGCTGCAAGAACAAGGGCGCCCGGCAACAGCGGAGGAACAGATCACCCTTGCCCGGTTTGTCGGCTGGGGTGGGCTTGCGAATGCGCTGACCCCGGATAAAAACGGCTGGGAAACAGAGTACGCAGAAATCAAATCGCTGCTGACAGATGAAGAATTGCAGGCAGCACAAAAAAGCACCCTGACCTCCTATTACACGGAGCAGAGCATCGTCAGCCATATCTATAAAGGACTGGAGCGTATGGGATTTCAGGGCGGCAACATCTTAGACCCCGCCCTTGGTACGGGCAACTTCTTTTCCGTATTGCCGGACAGCATGGAGTCCTCCAAACTCTACGGCTGTGAAATTGACCCCATCCCCGGACAGATCGCAAAACAACTTTATCCCAATGCGGATATTCAGGTGATGGGCTTTGAAAAGACTGCTTTCCCTGACCATTTTTTCGATATGATGGTGGGCAACGTGCCGTTTAACTCCATCAAGGTGGATGACCCCCGCTACAATAAACACAATTTCCATATTCACGATTACTTTATTGCCAAGTCACTGGATAAGGTCCGTCCGGGCGGCATGATGGCGCTCATTACCTCCAAGTTTACGATGGATAAGGCAAATTCCAGTATGCGCCGTTACATTGCCGGAAAAGCCGAGCTGATTGGCGCAGTCCGTCTGCCAAACAATGCGTTCAAACAGGTTGCCGGAACCGAGGCTACCACAGACATTCTTTTTCTGAAAAAGCGGGAACGGGAAATCGTGCCGGACGAGGAAAGCAGTCCTTGGCTGTCTTTAGAGCAAGACGAAAACGGCGTTCCTATGAACACCTATTTTATCGACCACCCGGAAATGCTGTTGGGTGAGATGGTGTTTGACGAGTCCATGTTCGGCAACGAAAAGACCACCGCCTGCCACCCGATAGACGGAGAGGACTTGAATGAACGGCTGGAGCGCGCGATTTCCTATCTGGACGGCGAATATACTGAGGCTACCTCCGAATATGAGGGCGAAAAGGAAGTGCTGCCCGAATCCATTCCTGCTGATCCCAATGTGCGCAATTTCAGCTATGGGCTGGTAGATGGTGAGCTATACTACCGTGAAAATTCTCGGATGTATAAGCAAAATATCACCGGCCGGAAAGCCGAGCGTATTCGTGGCATGGTGGAGGTTACGGCAGCCATCCGCAGCCTAATTGAATTTCAGAACAGCGAGTATGCGGATCTCCATGAATTGCCCACCATGGAATATGAAAAGCAGCTTCAGGAGCATATCGCCCATCTCAACCATGTTTATGATGGCTTTGTCAAAAAGCAGGGCTATCTCAATTCCTATGCCAATGTGATTGCATTTTCAAGGGATTCCAATGCCCCTTTGCTTCGTTCCATTGAGGCGGAAAAGAAAGACCAAAAGGATGTATGGGAAAAGACTGCTATCTTCTACAAAGCGACCATCAAACCCAAGGTCATGCCTAAAGCGGTGTTTTCAGCGGAAGAAGCCCTGATGGTATCCCTCAATGTGAAGGGCAAGGTTGACCTTGCCTATATGTCCTGGCTCTATCAGTACCCTGATCACCGTAAGGCTACACCGGAGGAAATTATTGACGAGCTGGGTGATAAGATTTATCAAGACCCCGATGATTACACCGGCAACCCGCACACCGGCTGGAAAACCGTTGACGAGTATCTAAGCGGCTATGTCAAGGATAAGCTGGTGACGGCAATCTTGAAAGCGGAGGAAGAACCGGAACGGTTCAGCCGAAATGCAGAGGCATTGAAGCTGGTGCAGCCGGTTCCCCTGACTCCGCAGGACATCAGCTTCACCCTTGGCTCCACATGGATTCCCCCGGAGATTTACCAGCAATTCATGTATGATACCTTTCAGACCGCACCCAGCCTTCAAGATGGCCGCTTTAGCATTTCTCTTGAATTTTCCAAATACAGCGGTGCCTATTATATTTCCAATAAAAGTGCGGAAAGCAATTCCGTAACGGTCAACCAGTCTTACGGCACGGAACGGCTCAACGCTTACGAAATACTGGAAACCACACTCAACCTTCGACCGGTGGAGGTCAAAGACCCGGTTGATTATATTGACCCGAATACCGGGGAGGAAAAAAAGAAATACGTTCTCAACAAAAAGGAAACCATCTTGGCCCGTGAAAGGCAGGCAGAAATCAAGATGGCTTTTGAAAGCTGGCTGTTTGCCGACCCGGAACGTGGGGCAAGCCTGACAAAGCTCTACAATGACCGTTTCAATAACATCCGCCCCCGTGAATACAGCGGTGACACCCTGCTCATGCCGGATATGGCGGAGGGCATCAAGCTGCGCAAGCATCAGAGTGATGTCATTGCCCATGGGCTTTACAGTGACGGCAATCTGCTGATGGCACACGAAGTTGGTGCTGGGAAAACATACGCCGCTGTCGGCCTTGGCTACGAAATGAAACGGCTGGGAGCAGTCCACAAGCCCCTGTATGCCGTACCAAATCATCTTGTTGGCGAATGGGCAGCTCACTATATGAAGATGTACCCCAACGCCAATATTTTGGTGGCAGAGAAAAAGGATTTTGAGCGAAAGAACCGCCGCCGCTTTGTCAGCAGGATTGCCACCGGAGAGCATGACGCCATCATCATGGGGCATAGCAGCTTTGAACTGATTGGCTTATCCAGAGAACGCCAGCTTGCGGCTATGGAATCGGAAATGGCGGCTATCACAGCGGCAATAGCGGAGGTAAAAGCCCGTGACGGCAAAGACTGGACGCTTAAACAGATGCAGATTTTCAAGTCCAACCTCCAGTTTCGCTATGACAGGCTGTTTAATTCAGAGAAAAAAGACGGTGTTATCAATTTTGAGGAATTGGGTGTAGACGCCCTGATTGTGGATGAAGCCCATGCCTATAAAAACAATTTCTCCTATACGAAAATGCGGAATGTGGCCGGAGTTACCGGGGTCAGCAGCCAGCGCGCCATGGATATGCACCAGAAATGCCAGTACATCAATGATCTGAACAATGGCAAAGGTGTGATTTACCTGACCGGTACTCCCATCTCCAACACGATGGCGGAGCTGTATGTTCTGCAAAAGACTTTGCAGCCATGGGAGCTGGAAAAGCGTGGTCTGCTGATGTTTGACGCATGGGCGAGTACCTTTGGTGTGGTGGAGTCCTCCTTGGAAATCAAGCCGGAGGGTAACGGCTACCAGATGAAGAACCGTTTTGCAAGGTTTCACAACTTGCCTGAGCTGATGGCCATGTTCCACATGATTGCAGACATCAAAACCGCTGATATGCTGGACTTGCCTACTCCAAAGCTGAAAACCGGCGGTTCACAGGTTATCAAAACGGAATGTACCCCGGAGCAGAAACGCCTTGTAATGGAGTTGGGAGAACGGGCGGAGAAAATACGCAACGGCCAAGTGGATAGCTCAGAGGATAATTTCCTGAAGCTCACGCTGGAGGCTCGCCTGCTGTCCACTGATCCGAGAGCCATTGACCCGGATTTACCGGATGACCCCAATACAAAACTCAATGTCTGCGCACGGAAAGCGGCTGAAATCTACCATGAAACCGCTGAGAACCGCTTGACTCAGCTTATTTTCTGCGACCAAGGCACGCCCAAGGGTGACGGCAGCTTCAATTTTTACGAGGCTACCAAGGCGGTGCTGATTGCACAGGGGGTAAAGCCGGAGGAAATCGCCTTTATCCACGATGCCAAGACGGACGTACAGCGGGAGCAGCTTTTTGAAAAGGTGCGAACCGGTGAAATCCGCATCTTAATGGGCAGCACCGGGAAGATGGGAACCGGCATGAATGTTCAAAATAAGCTGGTGGCGCTCCATCATCTCGATGTGCCGTGGCGCCCCTCTGATCTCATTCAGCGCAATGGCCGCATTCTCCGTCAGGGCAATGACAACGAGGAAATTTCTATCTTCAACTACATCACAGAGAATACCTTTGATGCGTACCTGTGGCAGATTTTAGAGCAGAAACAGCGGTATATCAGTCAGATTATGACCGGTCGCTCTACCCTCAGAACCTGTGAGGATGTGGACAGCACTATGCTCCAGTATGCTGAGTTTAAGGCCCTTGCGACTTCCGACCCAAGAATTAAGGAGAAGATGGAAACGGATAACGAGATCAGCCGCCTGACGGTGCTGAAATCCGCATGGCAGAGCCAGCGCAATGACCTTCAGTACAAAATCGGAAAACACTATCCGAGCCAGATTGCCGCAACCGAGCGTAAAATAGCAGGGATGGAAGCTGACCTTGCCCACTATACAGGAAACAAACCGTCCGAGTTCCAAATGACCATTGACGGCAGGCTCCATGATGAGCGAACCAAGGCTGCCGAACACTTCATGGTCCGTTCCCGCAAGCTGGGGCGAAGCACCGGGGACACTCTTGATATGGGCAGCTATGCAGGCTTTCCGGTCCGGCTGGTACGCCGTATGGGAGATGGTATTGGCATCCAGCTCTGTGGCAAATGCACTTATACCACAGAGTTGGGTGAGTCGGAGCTGGGAAACATCACCCGCATCGAGAACCTTGCGGAACGCATTGCATCAGAATTGGAAGTCGCCAAGAACGAGCATGCGGATTTGCACCGCCAGCTTGAGGCGGCAAAGCTGGAGAGTGAAAAGCCCTTTACCAGTGAAGAAAAATTGGTGCAGTTACAGCGGAAAAAGGTTGAGCTTGACCTTGCCTTAGAATTTAAGGATACCCCTGATCCTGTTTTAGAGCCGGACGAGGACAATGAGAATGTTATGAATTATGAGCCGGACGAGGAAGCAGATGCACCAATCAGAACGGCTCCCCCCTCTGCACACCTCACGCTGGAACAGCGGCTGTATCAGAAACTGGCTGTTTTCGCAGGTCCCATCCTTGAGGGAGAAGCCTATTACATGAAGCTCAAAAGCGAAGGCTTTGAGGATTTGGTGCTGGAAGCCATAGGCGGTAATGAGTACAGTATCGCCCATTATTACAGACAAAATGGTGATTCCATGCGTGACCCTGAGATTACCTTCACCATTGACAAACAGACCTGTTCCATTCACCCTACATCGTTCTTACAGGACGATATAGGGCTTTTTTATGATACGGACAATGTACCGCCGTCAAGGGTGCGTGATTTAAAGGATTTCATGTCACAGTGGTTTACCAACATCAAGGAGCAGGGGTTTGAGCCTGAAAAGGTATCCGTATATTCATCGGAAAATGAAGATGAAGGCGAATTTGAAAGATAGGAGGGATTTTTTTGAAACACGATATTTCACCGGAACTGGCCGAGCTTTTCAAGAAAAAGGCATCAGTCTTAGGGTATTCTGTTCGTGAAGAAGCTGCGGAACATGACCCGCAGCTTCTTTTGTCTGCTTTTCGGGATCAGGAAGAAATCTGCAAATTTGAAAAGTCCGGCGCCATGCGTTTCAGGCGGGACAGTCCTTTTGTGACGGAACGCAAGGAACTGCACAATCTGCTGTTAGACCTAAAAGAGCGTTATGATTTATACCTGAATGCAAAACCGCTTGATTGTGAAGGGGTTCGTGACTTTCGGCTGATTTCAGAGTTTGGAAATCATCTTCTTGCCGCCAAGCAGTCCAAGGACAATGAAATCCGCTTTGTCACATGGCAGTACGACTATGACCGCACCGGAGTGACCCTCGGACATTACTATGAAACCAATTATCAGGGGGCGCTGGGGGATTTTACCGTGCGTTCCGGTCTGCTTGACGAAAACCAGCTTTTCTCAGAGGATGAGATGGCGGTTTTATATGTCTCCTGCGTATTCCGTGGACGGCATGACGATGATCTGACTTTTGAAAGCGAAAAGGAATTGCAGGCCGTCATAGAAAAACTGGAAAGCAATCTGCCCCAGCAGAGTATGGTGCAAGAAGCCGCGCCGGAACAGGAGGACGAACATGGAATATAGCCAAATCAACACCATTACAAAATATGGTCCTGACGATTATTCGCTTTGGACGTTCACGCTGCCCCGTGACCAAATCGGGCAAATCAGGCAAAATACGCCTATTGTGGAGGGCGATATGCGCCGAGTGTTTGAGGAAATTCGTTCTGTCGATTACCAGCCGGAATCGGTATGCAACTTTGTTCTCCCCCAAAGTAAGGGCTTGCGACTGTTTCGGGTTGATATGGGTGAAAATTTTGCAGACAGAAACCGGCATAACGGCTGCTCCGTCCGTGGCTCCAGAGAAGAAATCATGGCAGAGTTGCGTGAGGTGCTCAAGGGTCAGGGATACCATTTATATGGGAACGCCCATTTTGAGAATGTAGATGTGCTGGAAACCCTGCAAAAGATTGTGGAGCATAACACTGACTACTACCAAACGGACTTCCAGTATGATGTAGAAAAACTGCGGGCGGCTGCTGCTGACCGCAATGCTGAACGGCATTTCCTCTGGATGAGCAGGGGCGGCGGGACATGGTGCTTTGCGGAGCCGGAGGTCTATATCCGCAGAACCAATGCGCATAACACATGGAATTTCTACGGTGCCGGGAATAGGAGCGAACACGTTAAAACCTTTTGGATTGAACTGAAAGGTATGCGGGATGAAAAAGTTATGGGCGATATTGTGGAGATAGATTATCAGAAGCACCTGGATTATCTCTGCACCCATTCCTTTGAACCGGCTGCCGTAGAGGTAGTGTTCAAGAACCCCAACGGTCTGCGCACCTTTTCCTATCGGGAGTATGACGAAAATTATCAATCCATTGCCCAGCGTTACGGCACGGTGGAACGGATTGCATTTCAGGTGGAAAACCCGGATCAGTTTGCCCGTGCCGTTATTCAGGCACATGGACTGTTTTGGGATGCCACAGAGTCGATGGAAATTGATGACTATGTAAAACGGCTGGATCGTGACCGGCTCCATGATTATGGCTATACCGTTGACGATGTGGTTCTGACCGGTCCTTTGGATGCGGAAAAGGCGGTGAAAAACGGTCTTGCCTGCTATGCCCTTTCCCCGGATAGCTCCAAGGAGTTGATTGCCGACCGGGAAAATTATCAGGAACGCCATTACAGGGGCGCATTGTTCGGCATGACAGCAGAGGAACGGGACACCCTGCAATATTTCAAGCAGGACTGCACTCCGCTGTTTTCCCATGAGGAAATGCGGGAAATCTGCTCACTTGCGGTACAGGCAGGGATGGAGAATCATCCTAAAAAGGCTCCCCTGCTGGATAGTATTATCCATAAAGCGGAGTGTGCCATGCCAAAAGCGGAAAACGAATCTGCATTGGAGCAAGAACATCAAATTGAAATGGAGGATAGAGAATGAAAAAGAAGATGAACCCCAAAACCAAACGGGCGGTGGTGGTGCTTTCCATCATCGCCCTGATTATTTTTATTATCGGGCTGGTAAGCTGTTCTATTCAGCTTTCGCAGAAAGTCCAGCCGCAGTCTGCTGTGACGGACACCGATAATCCGGTTCCCCTCCCTGACGATAAAATTGTAATCCCGAAAATTGACCCTCAAAACTCCGACAATCTAATTGATGATGCACCTCCGCAGGAAACCACGGATAGCAAGCCAGAGGAAACCGGGAACAGTGGCAAAGATACAGAGCAGGGAAAGAATAAGCCTTCCCCTGCAAAACCTACAGAGAAACCGCCAGTATCGCCCAAGCCGGTAAAGCCTGCCGACCCTACCATGCCACCGGCTACTCCAACCCCCAAGCCTACCGTGCCGCCTGCTACTCCCACACCCAAGCCGAGTGAGCCTGTGAAGCCGACAAAGCCTACCGAGCCGCCGAAACAGGAGGAAAAGCCAAGTAAGCCCGACAAGCCTGACGGTGGCGGTTCGGGCGGTGGCAGTACCAGCTATCCCGCCGCTGTGGTAGAAATCCTCATTCCTGAGTATAGCCACGCTGATATGGAGTTTGAGGTAAAGACCACGCTGCGCAACGTGAAGTCGCTGGATTGGACTGTTGCCGAGGAAGGAAAAGATACCTCACAAGGAGATTTTCTGAAAGGAACACTTGATAAAAATGGCGGAAAAATCACCATTACCAAGCCGGGGCAGTATGTTTTGACTGCTACCGCTAAAAATCATGGCAACCGAGCCTATACCTTTACCAAGGCAATTACCATTTATCCTACCTTTGACATCAAGATAGAGGCGGATGAAGCCGCACATACGGATCAGTCCTTCGTGGTAAAAACCACGCTTTCCGATAACGTAAAGCAGCAATTAAACTGGCATATTTACAAGGATGGCAGCGAAGTGAAATGGCAGGAGGCCGTAACAGGCTCCCTTACCAATGATGGCGGCTCTATTCAAATCAAAGATAAAGGCAGCTACACTCTGCAAGCTACCGCCTACGATGAAACCAGCCGGGAGTTTTCAGGAAAGGCTGATGTGGAGGTTTATCCCATTGTCGAAATCGGCGTACAGACTCCAGCCGCCGCTCACACTGATACCCCTGTCACGGTTACTGTGAACACAAAGGAGCTGGGAAATCTCACGCTTGTATGGACTATGACCAAGGAGGGCAAAGAAATCCCCCTGGCCGATGGTATGGAAGGTAAGCTGGACAATTCGGGCGGAACAGTGCGTTTCCTCGACAAAGGAGATTACAGCCTGACCGCCACAGCTACCGATAAGTCTGGCAGGGCATTCAGTGGGAACGCGGATATTAAAATCTATCCTGTGGTGGCTTTTTCATTTGGACTTCCTGCCACTACCCACACCGACAAGCCTGTTGAAGTAAAGGTGCTATCCTCCGAATTGCAGGACATGACTGCTGAATGGACGGTGCTTTATAACGGTGAAATCACACCTCTTGCATCGGTGCTGGAGGGCAGCCTGACCAATGAGGGCGGCACGATCCGGTTTAAGCAGAAAGGCGCCTATACGCTGAAAGCTACCCTGATTGATGCCCTCGGACGAGAATACAGCCATGAGGCCAGCACTGTGATTTATCCTGTTGCGGAAACAGGTTTTTATATTCCCCCTCAGACCCACACCGATACGGCCGTAGAGGTCAAGACCAGCTTTCAGGAAACAGAGGGTTTGACTGCGGAGTGGAGTTTGACAAAGGACGGCAAGCCTATCACGCTGGAGGACGGCTTTGACGGAACTCTCATCAATGACGGCGGTAAAATCCGTTTTTACGAGGTTGGCGAATATGTTTTACAGGCGGCCGTTACCGACAGCACCGGCCGCAGCTTTACCTATACCGCCCCTGTAAAAGTATATCCTGTCATCACGGTTGCAATGGAACTCACCAAGGAAACCCACACGGATAAGGTGGCAACGGCTTCTGTCAAGCTGTCAAACGCCGGTTCCCTGCCTGTGGCTTGGAGCATGGCAAAAGACAATGTGCCGGTACAGCCTGAGCAGGAGTTGACCGACAAGGGCGGTTCTATCCACTTTTCAGAAAAAGGCAGCTATACCGTGACCGCAGCCGTAACCGATGAGGCCGGGAGGACTTTTGAGGACAGCAAGACTGTCAAGGTTTACCCAATCCCCGGCATTGCTTTCAGTCTGCCTGCCGCTGTCCACATCGATGACATGGTGACGGTTGATACTGCCCTCACCGATATGGAGGGACTGGCGGCGGTATGGTATGTTGACAATACCTATGGCTTTCAGGATTGGGCGGTCTACATCGACGGCCAACTCAGCAATCAGGGCGGCTCCATCCACTTCAAACGTGCGGGAGTATATGATTTGCAGGCACGGGTGACAGACTCCACAGGACGGGTATTCCACTTTAATAGCGGAAGATGCGAAGTCTTGCCGGTGCTTTCCCTCTCCTTTGAACTTCCTGCCACTGGGCATACCGATACACAGATTGAGGTCAGAACGAGGGGAAACAACAATGTGCTGCCGGTGGAATGGTCACTGATGAAAAACGGTACGGTCATTCCTTCGGAGCAGGCTGTCAGCGGCTCTCTCAATGCACAGGGCGGTAAAATCCGCTTTACAGAGAATGGTGAATACCGTCTGACCGCAACCATGACAGATGCGCTGGGCAGGATGTTTACTGCCAGCAGCCAGATCGGTATTTTCCCCCTTTACAACTGCGATTTCTCTATGCCAGCGGCAATTCATACAGGGCAAAACTTTGTTGTCAACATGAGCAGCTCCGTCAACCTGAACGGCAAGAGCATTGTATGGACGGTAACGAAGGATGGCGCAGCCGTGGCAGTTTCCGACTTCTTTAAGGGGACGCTGGGAAATGGCGGCGGCACGGTTCATGTGGATACAGCAGGAAGCTATCAGCTCACCGCATCCATCACGGATGAACTGGACAGAGTGTTTGCCTGCACCCAAACTATCACGATTACCAATACCGCACCCAGCAAACCGACCCTAACCGCTGGTGTGACAAGGACATACGCAGACGGCAAATTCTTGGTGAATCTCACCGCCGCCAGCACCGACCCGGACGGGGATACGATTATTTATGAGTTTGAGGGTAAGACCGCCGACAATTATTACCCCCTTGGAACGCATACCGTCAAAGTAAGAGCGAAAGACAGCTTTGGCGGTATTTCTGATTGGACATCGGCAACCTTTACTGTCGCCAATACCGCACCTGGCAAGCCTGCTTTTTCTGCCAGCGTGACGAGAACAGCCAAGGGTGGAAGTTTCCTTGTGAATTTCTCCGTAAGCAGCACCGACCCGGACGGTGATACTGTTGCCTATGAGTATCAGAACATGACCGCTGATCGCTATTACCCTGTTGGTACGCATACCGTCAAGGTAAGGGCGAAAGACAATTATGGCGGTGTTTCCGATTGGGCGGTAGTTACATTTACCGTTGCCAACTCTGCGCCGACCCGCCCTGAGATTACGAGGACACCGGGCGGCAACAGCGTGGTGCCGGGAACGCCTGTTACCATCACCGCAAGCAGTGTTGACCCGGACGGAGATAGTATCACCTATGTTTGGGAGGGCAGACCATCACAGACGGCTACCTACCCCCTTGGAAAAAACACTGTAAGAGTGAAAGCCGTTGATAGCACTGGTGCAGAATCGCCATGGGCAGCTATTGTTTTCTTTGTCATGGATGCAAACGGCAGCGGTGGCATGATGTTGACCGGTCCCGATTCCACCATCAACGAGAACGGGATCGAGGGGGCGACTATTGCAAATTATACTTTTAATGTACCTCCTGTGTCCGGTCACAGTGGGCAGGACTATGGTAGAGTGCGTGGTTACAATGTGAGAACCGGTGCGTGGGATCAGCTGGACTACGGAACAACCAGCAACGGCATATCCTTCAGCCGAAACTTGACCTCCGGTGTATATTCCAAACTGGAATTTTATTATTATACAAATCACTCGTGTATGTACAACAAATCCAATATCACCTATACGGTGGAATACCACTTTGAATAAGTAATACATTTGCTTCGGGGCATCGCCAGTCATGGTGATGCCCCGATATTTTTTCTTGGAACAGGAGGTCGCAATGCAGGGATTTTTGAAACCATATCAGGTAGAGCAAATTAAAAAGAAATATCCGCCCGGCACACGCATCCAGCTTGACCACATGGAAGGAGGGCGTGATATGCCTGATGGTTTGCAGGGCGTGGTGAAGCACATTGATGACCAGGGCCAGCTACACATGGCATGGCAGAATGGGCGTTCACTTGCGCTTATACCAAATGAGGATCAGTTTCATATTATCCAGCCTGAACAGCAGATGGAGGACAATAAAATCCGTGTGCTGGTGGTAGAACCGGGAAAGGCCCCTTATGCCCAGCAGATAGAGAACGATTATCGGACTATGCAGAGGCTGGTGGACGGCTGTATTGAATTTGTTCCCTTGCCGGAGCTGGGTTGCTGCCTTTACTGCAATGAGGAGGGCAAGCTGATTGGTATGCCCGGAAACCGCCGCCTTGACCATGGAGATATTATCTGTGGCACATTTTTCATCTGCGCTGGAGATGGAAACGGAAATGACCTTTCTCTGAACGATGAGCAGCTCCGCTACTACACCGAGCGCTTTCGGGAGCCGGAACACTACACCGATGCGGAAGCCCATCATGCAGAGTGTGAAATCAAGACTATGCCCTCCGCAAGCGACAGCATCGAGGATGTCATGCGTATGCTTGGGCTTTTGCAGGACGGCAACGACGGAATGGAGAGATAACATGGAAAAAAATCAAAGTAAGCTGTACAGCTATAGTGCCTATATAAACGCACATATCCTGCCGTTTATTGACTACAACGAGCTTGACCGTTCCTACCGGACAGAGGAAAAAGCGTATGCAAAAGGGGTTTTGAACCGCCTGCATACGGCTATGCTGGAGCAGTATGGAGATGCCCAGCTTGTTTGCGGTTATGGCGATATGCAGGAGAACTATGCAGTGGTTCCCGGCGTGGTACAGGGAAAGAAAACCGGAGAAATCGCCCTTGCGCTGTTGGGCATAGACCTCTCATCCTCCGGGGAGCATTGTCAAACAGAATTTCTCTGCAAATATGGTGTGGTTTTACAAGGACATAACGACTTGCCGAAGGCCCTCGCCGGTGAAATCACCGCAAGGTATTTGCCCTATGACTATTGCTATACAGCGGATATTCTCGGCGACATTCATATTTCCAAGGGTAGGCTGCCGGAGGGTATCAAGGAGATTCTGCAAACCTTTCAGGAGCATACAGCAGAGCTTTTGGGCAAGGAAAAAACGGATATGGACATGGAACGCTGACCGCTCTGCTTGCAGGGCGGTTTTCGATTGGAGGTGAATCAATTTGAGAACACAGTCGAAGCCTATGCCATTTACCGAGGGGCAGATGAAGCAGGTCTTTGATACGAACATTATTGATTTTGCCGTACAGCACGGCTTTCAGATTGAAAAGGGCGACCGCCACTCCGTTCATGTAAAAAACAGCGGCGGTCTTTATCTTTTCAATCATGGGCGGGGATATTATTGCTTCACCAGTGAAAAAAAGGGCAATATCATCGACTTTGTAAAGGATTATTTCGGGCAGGACTTCAAAGGCGCCGTGGAAATGATTTTGGGTTGCCGTGCCTATGAAATGACCGAACATTATATTCCCCAAAGTGAAAAGAAGCCCAAGGGCGATTTGGTGCTGCCGCCCAAGGACAAGGATTTCAATCGCACCATTGCCTATCTGACCAAAACCCGTGGCATTGACAAGGAAATCGTCTATGCCATGATAAATGCGGGAAAGGTTTATGGTGCCAGAACGGAAGCCAAAAAGGACGGCCGCACCTACGCTTTTCATAACTGTGCCTTTGTCGGCTACGACGAAACCGGAAAAGCACGCTATTGTGCTTTACGGGCGCCCAGCGCAGACAGCAGCTTTCGGCAGGATGTGGAGAACTCGGATAAGACCTACGGCTTTTGCATGGAGGGGCATTCTAACCGTGTTTATAGTTTTGAAGCGCCCATTGACGCTATGAGTCATGCTACCCTGTGCAAACTCCATGGGATTGACTGGCGGCAGGATCACCGTGTAGCGGAAGGCTGTCTGTCGGATAAGGCGCTGTACCGTTACCTTCAGCACCATACTGAGATTACTGAAATTGTTTTCTGCTATGACAACGATATGGACGGCAAACTGAGTGATGGTACACCCCATAATCACGGACAGGTGCAGGCAGAGATTTCCGCTGAAACTTTTGCGGACTTGGGGTATAAAACCTTTATTCAAACACCCGTAAACAAGGATTTTAATCTTGATCTCCTTGCTTTTCAAAAAACCGCTGACCATATACAGCCGTTAGAGCTGGAATCGGAGCCGGAACGGTAAGAGTATCGAAACAGGCTAAAGCGGAAAATATCATGCAGGTATTTTCCGCTTTTTATTATTGATACTCAAATTGTGCTCATCATGCGAGTCTTGTTAATTCTTTTACCTTTGCTTCAATGGCTTTTATGACCCGCATAAATTCCTCATCGCTCTTTCCTGTCGGATCATCAAGGCCCCAATCCTCTCGGTGTTTGCAAGGCAGAAAAGGACACTCCACATTGCAGCCCATTGTAACAACAATATCTACGGATGGGATGTCGGACAGCAGTTTAGAATACTGCGTCTTTTCCATATCAATCCCATAAAGTTCTTTTACGAGGCGCACAGCATCTTGATTGATCTGCGGCTTTGTTTCCGTTCCGGCTGAATAACACTCAAATATATTACCTGCAAAATGCTTGCAAAGGGCTTCTGCGATTTGAGAACGGCAGGAATTGTGAACACAGATAAACGCAACTTTTTTCATATTCAGTCCTTCCTCAAAGTTCAAGCAACTTTTCGCCCCGTATGTCCTCGGCACTCCAACTAATAACCGCAAAATGGCCGTGGGACAGTTCATCCACCTTGTTGATCCATTCGATTTCATGGCTTGCTTTGGCTTTCAAAAGCTGATTGCTCGTTTCGGTGGCGTACAGGGATGAATTGATAACCCACCATTTTGTTGCAATTTCGGCCCGTTTCAAATCTTCCTCTAACCGCATGGCTTCAAAAACAGGCGTGGTCTCGGCAAGGGTCACGATAATAACCGCCGTTTCATCGGTATTGCGAAGCCGGGGCAGCAGCTTTTTGACCGTTTCCGGGATATCCCCTTGTGTGCGCTTTACCTCACGGTGATAGCTCTGCGTGGAATCGAGCAGCAACAGAGTATGGCCCGTGGGGGCGGTGTCAATGACAACAACCTCGTTTTCAGCTCGGTCCACAATCTCAGCAAAGGCGCGGAACACGGCAATTTCCTGTGTGCAGGGGGAGCGTAAATCTTCCTCCACATAGGCGACATCATCTTCCGACATGGTTTCCCGCGCCTTTTTCAGCACTTCTTCCTGATAACGCCGGAGTTCTTCTTTTTCATCAATATGGCTCATGGTAATGCCGCTCTGTTCGTCCATGACAAACTTTAGGTGGGCGGCGGGATCGGTGGTTGTCAGATGTACTTTTTTCCCTTTGGCCGATAGGCCGAGAGCGATAGCGGCGGCAATCGTCGTTTTACCAACGCCGCCCTTGCCCATGGTGAAAATCACCTTTTTGCCACTTGTGTCCAAATCGTCAATGACCTTGCGGAGCGTCGGAACGTCGGCAGTATGCAGGATTTCACCGCTCATGGCAAAGCTGTCTTTTTGGAGCAGATTGCGGACATTTTCCATGCCGGTGATGTTATAGGCGCGCAGCGGCACAAAATAGGTGGCCGTGTCCTTCAGTTCGGCAGGCATATCGGCAAGCGCCTTTTGCTGCTTTTCGTACAGGCTTTCGGATATACCATCATCAAAGGCCGAAAGCACGCCGTTGATAATCAAAAGCTGATTGTGAACGCCCAAGTCGGCAAGTTCTTTTGAAGCCCGCTCTGCTTCTTTGAGCGGAGAGCTTTCGGGCCGGGATACAAGGACAAGGGTTGTCAATTTACCATCCGCCAAAGTAGCGACCGCTTGTTTATACATTCCCTTTTTATCTTCGAGGCCGGAAAGTTGCCCCAGGCAAGACGCCCCATGTGTGCTCTCGCTGATAAAATTACTCCATGCGCTCGGCAGTTGTAGCATCCGCAGGGTGTGGCCGGTAGGGGCGGTATCAAAGATGATGTGGTCATATTCCTTTGCGGACGTTTCGTCCGTAATGAAGTTCGTAAACTCATTGAAAGCGGCAATTTCCACCGTACAGGAGCCGGAAAGCTGTTCCTCCATGTTGACAATAACTGATTCCGGCAGTTTCCCACGATAGGGCGCAACAACACTTTCCCTGTACTGCGCCGCTGCCTGTATCGGGTCGAGATTGGCAACCACAAGCCCCGGTACTTCCGCAATCGGCACACCTTTACCATCCAGTTCGGTGCTGAACACATCCTGCAAGTTGGAAGCGGGATCGGTGCTGACAAGCAGCACCTTTTTCCCATTGTCGGCAAGCGTAACGGCGGTGGCGCAGGCGATAGAGGTTTTCCCAACGCCGCCCTTGCCGGTATAGAACAGATATTTTGTGAGGTTAAGATGTTGCAAATCAAATTGTTTCATTAGCAGCAGCCCTCCGAACAGCAGCACCCGCCATCTGCTTTTTTCGTTTCAGTCGCCTCCAGATAGGAAACCGGGATTTCCAGCCATGCTGCGATTTCCGCATTGGTGGGGTACGCCTTCGTCTTGACAATTTTTCCGTCAACGACCGTGGCGGGTAAGGACTCCACGCCATCACCCATGATGAGCTTGTTGATGTCGGTGTTGTTGATGAATGCTTGCGGGGTGCTGTTCAAGTTGAAACGAGCGGCGGTAATGCCGTTCTTTTGCAGATTATTGAACACGGTGGAAATGCGAAGCAGTTCGGGATCGACTCCGACACCGCAGATGCCGGTTTCACAGCACATGGCCGGTTCGTAAATAGACATTGTTTTCATGGGAGCACTCTCCTTATAATGATTGAATATTTTTACTATATCGGGATAACAGCATACACCTTTGGGATTATTGACGGCGCAGTTGCTGTCTTTCATTGCGCCTGTCAGTTTGATAACTTCATCAACAGTTTTGGCTCCCTTGTTCTGAATGGCATTGATGATGTCATTCTCTGTAACGTGATTACAATAGCAAATGTACGCCTGCGATACTTCTGTTTTTTCATTATGCACTAAACTACTGTTTGACGGTGCATCACCACAGCAACAGGCGCTATCACAGCAACCGCTTTTCCCTGTAAAAAATCGTTCGAGATTGTCTGGCAGCGTATAGGCTTCTGTTACTTGAGGTTGCCCACCGTAGATGGCCTTTAAGATGCCGTCCACGATCATCGGTACGGGCGGCTGTTCGTAGTTTTGCCCCTCGTAGACGAACACCCGGCAGTCAACGTTATCACCGCAAAGATCACCACAATCTGCGCAGTTGCTTTCCACAAGTTCGCTGCAAATATCCACGCCGTTCACACGGATGGTTGGGGAGCTTATAAAGCAGTATTCCTCTGCAAGCTCCCTCGATACAATATTGACTGAATTAACCTTAACTTCAAGACCAAGAGTATCAAACACGCCCGATAGAACTCCAAGCGCCTGTTTGAGCGTTTCATCCGTTGCCATACACCGCTCACAGGTATTTAAATCGAGGTAAAGAAAATCAATGGCAAGCTGCTTCATGCTGTAAACCACCTTTTCGTGTTATTTGCAATCTTAACGAGGATTAGCATTACTGGCACTTCGGTCAGTACGCCGACAATGGTAGCCAATGCCACAGGAGACTGTGCGCCAAACAGGGCGATGGCAACCGCAACAGCAAGCTCAAAGAAGTTTGATGCACCAATCATTCCGGCAGGGGCGGCGATGTTATGCGGCAGCTTGAGCGCCTTGCTTGCCAAGTATGCGATAAAGAAAATTAGGAAGGTCTGAATAATTAGCGGCACAGCAATCAAGACGATGTGCAGCGGGTTTTCCAAAATGACATTACCCTGAAACGAGAAAATAAGGATCAGCGTCAAAAGTAGACCCGCAACAGTTATGTTGTTCCATTTCGGCAGGAATGTATGATTAAAGTAATCCTCGCCTTTGTGTTTGATAAGCTGTGTCCTCGTGATAATACCCGCCGCAAGGGGAACGACAACAAACAGCACCACCGATAACAAAAGCGTATCCCACGGGATGGAAACGCCTCCTACGCCAAGCAGGAAAGCCACGATTGGCGCAAAGGCAGGGAGGATAATGAGGTCATTGGTTGCAACCTGTACTACCGTGTAAGCAGGATCGCCCTTTGTCAAATGGCTCCACACAAATACCATCGCCGTACAGGGAGCAGCTCCAAGCAGGATGGCCCCGGCCAGATAGTCCTTTGCCAAGTCCGCAGGAATGAGCGTTTTGAATATCACGAAGAAAAATAGGCTTGCAATACCGAACATGGTAAAGGGCTTAATCAGCCAGTTTGTCACCCACGTTACAAAAAGTCCTTTTGGATTTTTCCCCACGTTCTTAATGCTCTTAAAATCCACCTTTAGCATCATGGGAAAAATCATCAGCCATATTAAAATGGCAATCGGAATGGACACCTGTGCATACTCAAACCGACCTAAGAGTGAGGGGATGGCAGGTAAAAACTTGCCGATTAGAATACCCACCGCCATGCAAAGTAGCACCCATACCGTTAGATACCTCTCAAAAAAGCCGATACCTTGATTTTGCTTATTTTTTCCCACAATTACACTCTCCTTCCTTACAAATGCAGTCCTCTTTGTCGATGGTAATGGCGCATAAAAAGTTTTTGAAGTCCTGCACCTTTTCACTGTTCAGCGAGTAGTACATCCACTTACCCTCTTTACGCCCACTTACCAAGCCGCAATCGCAAAGGATTTTCATGTGGTGAGAAAGGGTCGGTTGTGTAATATGGAACTTTTCCAAAATTTTGCAGGCACAAAGTTCACCACAGGATAGCATATCCACGATCATAAGCCGGTTCATGTCTGCAAGGGCTTTAAACAACCTAACATTTTCAGCGTATTTATTGCTCAATTAAATCACCTCACATAGATAATAGTCTATATGTATTATATGCCAACACATAGATGAATGTCAATGTATCGAGGAATTTTATTTTAATGAAATAAGAAAGGTGGCAATAGGGTAGTTCAAATTAAAATAACTTTACCATGTTGTTTAACAGAAACCACATGGGAGCCACTTTCTTTTCGCTCTTTTTCGGGAGCGAAGCGACCCATGCCCCTGCCG
Source organism: Desulfotomaculum sp. (assembly GCF_982386235.1). NCBI lineage: Bacteria > Bacillati > Bacillota > Clostridia > Eubacteriales > Desulfotomaculaceae > Desulfotomaculum > Desulfotomaculum sp. The sequence goes on from NZ_CEVWQM010000005.1 coordinate 43,272, forward strand.
TTTTCGGCAGGGGCTACTTAATACCAAAATCTTAGATTTTGGTATTAAGGCAGGAATAGGCGGGTTCCACCCGCCAAGAAAACAGCTTACAGGCAAAGCCTGTAACGGGGTTCCCCACCATATAGAGGTGTTCTAAACGGAACACCGTGGAAAGGAGGCTGTGATGCCTGAAAAAAGCCTGAAACGGTCTATCAATTTTTCGCCCGAAACCTTAAAAGCATTAGATACCCTCGCAGCCAAGAACAACACTACGACCTCAGAGTTGGTCCGTCAGTTTGTCGAAAAAGGGCTGTCCATTGAGGGATATAGTCAGGACATTGATTTCATCGCAAGAATTATCCGGCAGGAGCTGATGGCGGTTTACCACCTTGAGGACATCAAGGCGGTTGTGGAGCAGCAGACAAACCGCATTGCCAAAATGCACATGAAGTCAGGCAAGGTTGATGCCGCTGCCTTTTTCCTGCTCATCAAGGTTTTAATGAACATTGCCCATGAGGGTACGGAGGATCAGTTTGACCAAATGCTGAATGAGGCCGTCACGTTGGGCGTTGACTATATGCAGAAAAAGGATTTTCAAATCAACAGCTTTTTACAGGACACGGACAATCTGCGCCGCCTTGCGGATAAGCTGTGATGGGAGGAAAGGAACATGACGAACATTTATATCCTGTCGGCCTGCGACGCATGGGCAGGCACAGACAGTATGCGTACATTAGGCGTTACCACCGATGAAACCATGCTTTACGCCATGCTTGCCGCCAAAATCAAAGCCGGGGATATGGAATGCAGCGGCTTTGGCGGCGAGGAAGCGTGGAACTGTTTTCAAAAGGACTTTAAGAATGATGAGGTCAATTTTGACAAGATAAAATACGGCTTTGTGCAGACCTACGAGGATATGCAGATCACAGAGCCGGTTTCCCTTGCGAAGTTTCCCGAAGCGGCTGCCGCTTATGAGGAAATTACAGGGGCAAAGGCCAAGGCAGAACTTGAAAGGCTGGAACTTGACTGCCGCAGTCTGATTTATTCTGTGGTGGAGGTTCGCACAGATTTCGGCTATACCTGTTTTCTGACACCGGGTATCTGCGACCGTGACCGTTTGGAGTCAGATGACCATTTTCAGGAGCTTATGGAGGGCACCACCGATTCGGAGGTAAATGCCAGCGTGTATTTCTACTCTGTGGGAACCGGGGAAAGTGAATATCCTGACGAGGACGAACTTGCCATCATCGAGCAGTACACGGAGGAGTTGGACGAGGAATATGGTGTTGATTCCATTCTAAGCGATTTTATCAGCTTCTATTATGAAGCAGAACAGGAGTATTAAGCACATGACACAGGCAAACCGATATAAAGAACTTACCGCATTGACAAAGCGGGCTGACAACCTCGACCCTGCTTATCATGCGGCTTTTTATCTGCTGTCCTATGACCCGGAGCTTTACGAAACCGCCCGCAGATTTGTGAACGTGGATGGCATTGGTTTCACCGGCATGAAACGGGCGGTCCGTGACTTTGACGAGCGCACACGCTTTGTCGTTGACATTGCCCACAACCTGTTTTCCTACAACAGCCCTTGCAAGGCTACTCCCTTTGAAATTTCACGGCTGGGCTATCCCTACATGGAAATGGTGTGCAATTCCTTTTACATTGCCACCGGAGAGGTTCAGGTTATTTTAGAACCGGGGCAGGACGGACAAATAGGAATTAAGCTGGATGACAGCCATTATCAGCAAAGCAAGCGTATTCAGCAGAGATTTGAGCGGCTCCAAAAAGCCATGATTGCGGACATAATGCAGGATGAGGCCACAGAGCCGGAAAGGTAAGGTGAATTTATTTTGATTACAGGAGTTATCCGTTATCAGGGCGGCACGCTGGTGGTGGAGCTGCCCTGCGGAGCTTATGAGCTGGCGGAGCATTTGGGCAGTATCGGAATCCGTTCCCCGGCTTCGGAGATTTTAGCCCATGGCACGGAACAGGTTGAGGTAAAGCTGGCAGCCGGTGAACGGATTGGAGCATTCATTCTTGCCAACCTCCGGGACGGCGACACTCTCTCCGGCGTGAACCTTGCCTGTCAGGAGGTAAACCGTGTCTGCCCCTTTGGGTATGAGGAATTTCTGGATATGCAGGGTCCCGACCCGCAAGCCGGTTTTAACCGCTATGCGTTTTACAAGCCCTATGAAACTCTGCCGCCCAGCACCGCAGGGGGCATGAAATTTATTTTGGAGGAAAGCAGGCGCTACCACTCCACGATGGAGAATTACCGCACTGTATGCGAAGCGGAGGCTGCGGAGGACGACCGCAATATTAGGGAGGTAAATCGGATGCTGGAGTCCGGCGAGGATGAATGGGAACGCTGACGGGAGGTGATGGGCAATCTCCCTTTTAGTCTATAAGCAGAGATTCAAAAATCCCAATTATAAAAGCACCGCTGGCAAAAACTATGCCCATGTGCGCTATATCGCCACCCGTCCGAGGGTTGCCAAAAATGAGGGCATGAACCATGGGCTGTTCGGAAAACTCTCCCCTGGTCCCGTTACTGAGTTTGAGGACTGGCGTGATGTGGCAAGGCTGGTCTATGCCAATTCCAAAAAGCATATCACCATGTACCGCAGCGTGATTTCTTTTGACGAGGAAACGGCTGCTGAACTAAACCTGACCGATCAAAAAGCATGGCAGAGGTATATAGAAAACCACATGATGACGATTGCCGAAAAGAATAATATTCGGCGTGAGCATTTGCAATGGGCATGTGCGCTCCATAAAGAAAAGCACCATCCCCATATCCATGTGGTATTTTGGGATACCTCGTCACGGGTCAAAAATCCCTTTACCCCGCCTGCCGTTCCCAATGCTATCAGAAAGCAGCTCATCAAGGATACCTTTGCGGAGCGCATCCGTGCCTATGGGGAGCAGAAAAACAAGTCCACCGCCGAACTGCGCAGTATCAGCAATGAACTGGCAGACGAGTTTGAACAGCATCTGCGGCGGCTGGATAAGGATCAGTATAAGCGGCTCCGTGTTGACTATGACGAGGAAAATGAGCTATCCGGCAGCTTTGATTTTGACGATGCGGTACTGAATGAAACCGCCGACCGTGTATTCCGCCTTAAATCCGCGCTCCCGCCCACCGGCCGCATTGCCTATCAGCTTCTGACACCGGACATAAAAGCCAAGGTGGATGAGCTGGTATCGTATCTTCTTGAAAATGTCCCTGCACTCAGGGAGCAGAAAGAACGCTACATAGACAGCAAAATGAAGATGGCCCTGCTATATGGCGGCAGTGATGAATACCTTGGCAGCCTGCGGAAGCGCTTTGCCGGGGAAGCGGATAAAATCATTGCAAACCGTGTGCTGGGCATGGTAAAGGCCTTGAACCGGTTGGACTATGAAATAAAGTCCGAGGAATACCAAAGCGCCCGCCGTTCCTATTTTGCCGAGCAGATGTTGATGGAAGCGCTGGATATGCTTTCCGGACTGACCCGTGATAATGACAGCCGATTTGATGATTGGGAGAAGAAAAACGGCCGGGAGCTGTCAAAGGACGCAAAAAAGGAACTGTTTTTGAAATTGCAGGATAAAGGCTATGAGCATTAAACATCAAGGAGGAATGTGGATTGAAAACGAGGAGAGAGTTCTTCGAGGATTTTTTCGCACGGCTGACCCGAACGGGTTTCCGTGTGGAAAGCATTATGGAAAGCGATATAGCTGCCGAAGTCTATGATGAAAGCTCCCTGTTCTGTGTGGTTACACAGGATGGGGAGCTTGTTTTTGAAACCTATGGCGGCGAAAAGGTCAGGGCTTTGGAGCAGGCGGCTGAAGAAACCTGCACCGACCTTTCCTGTTGTATGCAGCCGCCGTTTGCGGACATGGATCGGACGGAAACGGTTCTGCTGACAGGTGGTTCCTATATCAAGGTGTTTGAGAGTGCCGTGGTGGTGTTGCTCTGCCGCCGCACGACGCTGTTTGGATATGAGTTTGTAACCTGTCAGAAAGCCATGCCGAAGCACAACACCAAACGCTTTTACAGGGAACATTTCTTCTATGATCCCGTATTGGCGCAGGACGATTTTTTGGAACGCAGCGGCTTAAAAATACCGGCTCCGCTTTCCTTTTCTCAAGATGAGCTTCGCGCGCTGGTATCTTGCTGTGCAAGGTGCGTCATGCTGGATAATGAAATGGACGGCGGACAGGAAAGCCGTATCCGTGAACTGATGGCAAAGATTGAGGAAAGCCTGCCGGGGCAGCTTGACCTCTCCCCCCGCCATTATTTTCAGAATGAAATGTAAGGAGTATGCCTATGAAAAGCAAAACCGAGTTTTATCAAAGCTATTTTGAAATCCTGCAAAAGAAAGGGTTTACCGTGCAGCCCTCCACTTCGCCGGACTATGTGGCGGACATTTACCACAAGGATAAGCTGATTGCCTTTTTCACCAAGAATGACATGGTGATGAAAAATCCCTTTGTGGAGGTACAGGATAAGCTCATGGACAGGATACAGACCCTTGCCAAATCTACGGCGGTAGCTTGTGGGGTCTGCTCGGATAAGCCCTTTGACGAGGAAACCGCCGTGAAGCTGCCCAACAACCTGTATAAAATCAATGAGCATAACGGCGTGGTTCTGGCCTGCAAGCATCATCCCCTGTTTGAGTATGTACTTTCCACCTACCGCTGTGATGAAAAGAAAAACCCGATCCAGCGCCAGTATTTTTACAACAAGGAGGATGCCTTTGAGAGCTTCTCCACCAGAAGCGGCTTGATTGATGAAAAACGACTTTTCTCCGAAACGGATTTGAAGGTTATCTATGCGGGGCTTGTCAAAATGCGTACCATTGACAACGACATGACGCAAGATGATCTCAACTCCGTAGAACGGCTGGTGGATAAAATCGAGGACATTATGCCGGAATTACAAAAAAGAGAAAAGGCACTGGACTTCTCTTGGCTCTTTGGCAGCATGGAGCGAGGAATCGAACGGGAATAAAAAAAGTGGCTGCCTTGTTAGGGCAGCCGCTTACTTTGCCATCAGCTTTGCGAAATGAAGAACCGCATCAGCTTTTTCTTGATTCAGTACACGGACACTTTCTATAAGTTCCCGTTCGTATGCAGTAGGGTACAGCACATCGTTACTTTCGTTATAAAATTCCGAAATCGTTGTGCCAAGGCGTTTTAATAGTTTTTCAAGCACAAGCACAGACGGCTGGCTTTCACCTTTCTCAATTTTGCGGATATAATTTTGCGATATGTCAGTGTCCTTTGACAGCTTATAAACACTAATGTCCCTTTGCGTTCGGAGCTGTTTGAATTTTTGAGCTAAATCCATCGTTATCCTCCTATATTCTATACTTCTATTATTATGCTATATAACACAACAAAATATAAGCTAACGATAGTGGTTGATTATAGGGATATATAGTTGTATTATGTAAGTGTGGTCGAGTAACCTATCAGATAAGGAGCGTGATTTTATGAACCATCCAAGTGGAGAGTCGATTTGGGGCAACATCAATACTGCCCTTGAAATCGCACTGAATATTTATGTTATCGTAGCAACAGATGAAAACGGCATTGAGCGTGAGGGCATTATGGTCACGAAAGATAAGGCCAAGGAGGTATTGTCGGACAAAGCCATTTCCATGGCAGAGCAGGACGGGGATTGGCTCTGCTACGGCGAGGACATCAAGGATGTTCCCATGTATGAAATGCTTCAGCGGCGTGTGGTTGCCTGCAAGCGAATGGAAGCCAAGGCGGTGGAGATGATGGAGGAAATCAGGCGTGACGGCAAACTGCGCCTGACCGATTACTTTGGCGAGTGCGCCCCGCCTGCCCAGCAAGAAAAAGACAGAACCCCTCCTGTTCCGGTGAGAAACGGTATCTATTTCGTACAGTCAGGTGGACAGGATTTCTTTGCTGTCCATGAGGCAGTGGCCGATAATTTCATGTCCGATATGGCTGTAGCCTTTGGAAACCGTCAGGGCGAATATCTGCTTTACGATCTGACCACAGCGGCTGTCCCTCTTTTTGAATTGCGCCAGCTTTATGAGGAAGTGAGTGACATGATTGTTTCCGAGGATAGCCTGCTGTCTACGCTGAACACGAACTTCAAAACCTACGTTTTGTACTATAACGAGCTGATTCAGGAGGAGGCGAAAATCCCACCTGTGAACGCTCCTGCCAGCCTGTTCCTGCAAACGCAGCTTGACCGGTCAGCCAATGAGCCGGAACGCACGGATTTCGAGGAAGATGCCGCAAAGGAGTACCATGACCATGGCGAGGAAGCCGAGGACTTCGGCTATGAGCCTTAATATTTGAACGATCAATAGAATAACAGCAACCGCCCCCCTGCACCGCATTGATGGTGCAGGGGGGCATTTTTTTGTTTTTCAGGAGGTGAACAACTTGAACATGGTGTATATCGCAAGTCCCCTGCGTGGGGACTACAACACCAATATTAAAAATGCTGTGGAATATTGCCGCCTTGCCGGGGAGCAGGGTGTCCTTCCCCTTGCTCCCCACATCATTTTCAGCCAATGGTGCAACGATACCATTCCGGAACAGCGTGAAAAAGGTTTGCAGCTTGGTCTTGCCCTGCTGGAAAAGTCCGATGAGCTGTGGGTCATGGGAACCGAATTCAGCCAAGGGATGCAGGGTGAGGTGGCATTTGCACAGGAACATGGGATACCGATGTTTTTTGTAACACACCCCCATGACCCGAATTACTATCCGATTAGCGCCGATGAAAACAGGCTTTTAACTTCGGTTGACTGTACCCCCGAAAGCAACCGGGAAAGCTACGAGGGGCAGTTTGTGGTACTTCGGCATGAGCATCTAAAGCCGGAGTATCGGACACCCCGCAATCAGATATGGACTGTCACCCATGGCCCCGGTTGCCGCCCGAATTATGTCCACAGCGATACCATTCATCTAACGCATCCCGTGGACGGGGATCGCATGGCGGTTGGACGCGGTGATGTTTGGGGCGTTCCTGCGCCTGAAACGATGGACTGTATCAGACAGACTTATCCAGAGTTTGATGCTGCCTTACAGCCAGCCGCAGAGCCGGAGGGAGAGCTTTGCCGATGAAGAAAAAGGAAAAGCTCATTTTAGGCTCCATCATCATCGGCCTTGGCACAATTTTCAACCTGTTCTTTACTGCGGCTCTGCATGGGCTGCTGTCGCATCGGGTACGCACCCTGACTTTACTCCCGTTATGGGATTGTATCGCAGGACTGTTCACCCAGCGCCAGCAGCTTTTGTTGTTCCTGTCCTTTGAGGGTTTCCTGTGCCTGTGCAGTGTCCTGTTTTGGGTACAGAACAACCGCCCCTATCAAAGTGAGCTTGTGCGGGTAGCCGAGGATATTTTTACGCCTGCCCCGGTAGGACAGTACCAGCACGGCTCGGCCCGGTGGCTGCGGGAGGAAGAAAAGTGCAAGGTATTTGGAACACAGGTCATCCATCCGGCGAATCCCCTTATTCGCAAGCTGTTGGATACCGGCTTTGACGATCTGCCGTTTGTGAAGAAAGGCAAAAATAAAGGTATGCCCTTAGAGCAAGCGGAAACCGGGCAAGGTACGGCGGCACAGGACGAACCCGCCGCACCGCCTGTTCCTATAAAACCCAAGGAAGAAAAGGAGGAATTGATACAGGATGCGGACTTTGAAACGGTGGATTATGACCTTGCGGCTACGCATTTAACCAAATCACAGCCGCAGGATACCCCGGTCGCCCATCAGGATAAACCGGAACCGGAGAACGAAAAAGCAGATCCCTACAAGCTGTTTGATGAGGGCGGCATCGTGGTAGGAACAGAAAAAATCGGCAGTAAAGAGCTTGGGGAGCCGTCCGAACGGCTCTACTACATTCCCGATGATACCCATACCTTGACCATTGGCGCAACTCGTTCAGGCAAGACCCGCTGCCTTGTCATCCAATCTATCTGTATGCTGGGGCTTGCCGGGGAAAGCCTTGTCATCAGCGATCCCAAGGCCGAGCTATTCCACTACACATCTGTATTCCTAAAAAAGCTGGGCTTTGAGGTAATCTGTCTGGATTTTAAGAGTCCTGAAAAAAGCTCCCGATACAATCTCCTTCAGCCGGTCATTGATGCGGTAAACAAGGGGGACATGGAGCGTGCGGAAATGTATGCGTGGGATATTACCAACATCCTTGTGGGTGATGATGTTTCCAACGAGAAGATTTGGGAAAACGGGGAGAAATCCACCATTGCGGCTGCGATTCTCTGTGTGGTGGTGGATAACAAAAAGCGGCCGGAGTATCAGAACCTGACCAATGTGTACTGGTTTATTGCGGAGATGAGTAAATCCGTGGGTGGCAAAACTCCTATGAGCGAGTACATGAAAAAGCTGCCCAGCAGCCACCCGGCACGGGCGCTCATGTCTATTGCCGAGGTTGCGCCAAGCCGCACTAAGGGCAGCTTTGATACCTCGGCACTGACTACCCTGCGCCTGTTTACCAGCCGTTCGGTCTACTCTGTCACCCATAAGAGCGACTACAACATATCGGAGATCGGGCAGAAAAAGCAGGCGCTGTTTATGATTTTACCGGATGAAAAGACCACCTATTATCCCATTGCCAGTCTGATGGTATCCCAACTCTATGAGTTGCTGGTCCGTCAATCCGATCAACGAGGCGGCAGACTGGAACGCCGGGTCAATTTTGTCCTTGATGAATTCGGGAATTTCACAAAATTGAATGATTTCCCCAATAAACTGACAGTAGCGGGCGGACGTGGGTGCAGATTTAACCTCTATCTGCAATCCTTTGAGCAACTTTCCCTAAAATACGACAAAGAAACAGCGGCTATCGTCAAATCCAACTGCCAGACATGGATTTATCTGCAAGCGGATGATAAGGAAACCTTGCAGGAGGTGTGCGACAAGCTGGGCAAGTACACCACCAGCGCCTATCAGCTTTCCAGCCAACATGGACGGTATGTCAATCCATCCAGCTCCCACAGCATCAGCCTTGTGGCAAGGGAGCTTTTGACAACGGACGAAATCCGCAGAATCCAGCGACCGGCACAAATCGTCATCAGCCGTTCTCATCCGGCTATGATGAACGCTCCCGATCTGTCACAGTGGTATTTTAATCAGATGTGCGGATTGGGAGGCAAGGAGCATAACCGTCTGGTTCGGGAAGCAAGAGAAGCAGCCCGGCCAGTTTTGTCCAAAATAACAGGCGATATTCCCCTGTGGAACATTTGGGTGTATTACGCCAAGGACTTGCAGATGAAAGAAGCCCAGCAGAAGTCACAGGCTTTTGCTTCTCAGATGGGTGCAATTTTTTCAGAAAAAGGGGTTCGGAAAGGAGGTTCCAAACACAATGAAAATGAAGATGGAACAGATGATTTGTAAATAGCTACATAAAAGGATTATCTTAATCAAATATTTTTTAGTCCTGACTTGACACCAGCAGGGGCAACCGGCCCTACGGGTGCGATAGGTCCTGTCGGATTGGTAGGCGCGACGGGTGCTGCCGGTGCGGTAGGTCCTACGGGTGGAAATGGTGCTGCTGGGGCAACGGGTGCGACGGGAGCCACCGGACCTACCGGAGACACAGGTGCCACTGGACCCACCGGACCCACCGGGGCGACCGGGGCCACTGGAGCCACCGGAGATACCGGGCCCACCGGGCCAACCGGAGACACCGGAGACACCGGACCTGCCGGGCCCGCCGGACCCACCGGCGCGCCGGGACCCAATCCCACCGCTACCGCAGGCTTTGCCGCCAATACCACCGGAGCAATTATTAACGTTTTGCTAGGGGGTACCTCCATTCCCCTGCCCAGTGCCAAACTGCTTTCTCCTGATATTACTGTTAATGGTGCCAATACCGTCTTTACCATAAACACTGCGGGACGCTACCGTATATCCTATCATATCAACACCGCCGCCAGTATTTTGATGGGTTCCAGGCTGATGATCAACGGTTCGGCCAATACCGCTTCAATCATATCACCCGTGGTATCCTTATCAGGGTATGCCAATGAAATTGTTATTGATTTAGCAGCCGGAGCTACGGTGTCGCTGCAATTTTTTGGCCTTATAGGGCTGACCGCTTTGTTGGGAAATTCAGCAGGGGCCTCTCTCATGATCATTCGTCTCAGTTAAGATAACCGGTAACGAAGAGTTTGTTTTTAATTTGAGGCTGCTGTCAGGAACCTTTCTGTTGCAGCCTTTTTCCATATATTGCCGGAATAAGCGGCCAATCCAGGCGAAAAACAGGAAGTAATCTAGTCGGGTATTCAGAAAATAAGTATAAAGGTTTTTGAATTGTGTCTGTAGGGAGGGTGTTTAATGTCGTTGCCCAATATTCCCAATATAACTCCCATCATTACGCTAGACCGGGAGGAAGCACTTACCATGCTCTTGGCCTCCATCGCCCTGGAAGAGATGGGACTGGCGCATATTATTAATGCAGAAGGAGAAAAAATTCAATATGTATTAAATACCAAAATAAATAAGTCGGTGTCCATTAAGGATATCCAAGAGGTCAACCAAGGGGTCGAAAAGGTGATACGAAGTACAACGAAGCTGCAAATGATCCTGCAGGAAAAACTGGAAAATGTTATTAGTTTGATTCATAAGAGACCGGAATTTCCTGATTCCCCCTGTTCCCCTCCGGAAAAACCCAAAGGCAAACCAGACTGCATCTTAACAGGCTCTGGAGAGGGCTGCGTGACAAATAAGTCGGACCTATTCTATCGGGGCATTGCTTCTGTAGAAAGTGGTGTATGCTCCGATTGCTATGACAAAGAAGTGACCCAGTCCTTAAAGTATAGTTTATGCAAAAAGGAGAAAGGCCATGCGGTTTTAGCGATCTTACTGGCCATTCCGGAAAGCATTGAGATTTGTTGCCCGAAAAGGCCTCAGCCATGCTCCGACATGGAAGGAACGGATACACTGATCATGAAAGGGCAGGGCGTTATGGCGATTAAGGAAGGGAGAAAAAGATTGGCACAGTGTACCGTTTATTTTACTCTTAGATTTTGGAGAGATGATTGCACGGCAAAATTTAAGATGATAATCGGTTCTCCCCATACTAAATTTAATCATAATAGTGGGATCGTTTCAGTTGAGTCAGGTAATTTAAGGGAAAAAATCAGGCCACAAAAAGAATACTAATATTTTCGTTTGGCTGACCATGAGCAAAGGCGATCAAAATTTAGGAAACTGGGTGAAAAAATAAAGACTACAGGATTCTTGTGCTAGTGAATAGCCAGAATCTTGTAGTCTATCAATGTGCAGCATGTAAAGTGACAAATCCGGCTGCGTTTGCTTGCTGGACAAGAATGAGGTTGGCAGGGCTGCAGGATAGATGATGTATACGCTTTAGGCGAAACATAAGAAAAACATTTACGTCTATAAGTTATAAGGTCATATACGAGGAGGAAGTAAATGAAGAAAATAATACCATGCATACTGATTTTGTTGTTAAGTATTGCTTTGTTTGGTTGTACAAATGGTGCAAGCAAGACGCCGGTCAAAGATGAACCCCGGCCAACCGAGATAAGCAATGAACAGGCCGTTGTGAGCCTAGTTAAAGACTTTGGCCAAAGACTCCAATTGGTTTCACTTCAAGCCTCCGAAGATATCCTGAGTGAAAGCATGCAAAAGAATTATGTAGACTTAGTTTCTCCTGGCCTGCTTACAGAATGGCAGAGTGATCCGCAAAATGCTCCCGGTCGGGAGGTTTCAAGCCCATGGCCCGATCGGATAGAAATTCTCGCGATGAAAAAATTATCGGGGGAGGCCTACGAGATTAAGGGGGAAATAATTGAAATAACAAGCTTAGAACAGACGAAGGGTGGCTTTGCCGGAAAGCAACCGATCAATCTGGTGGTTAAAAAGATTAAGGATCGGTGGTTGATTGATGATTTCACATTTGGCACGAGCGAGGCAAGTGACGCCATTGTGTATAAAAATACGCAATACGGTTTTAACTTTCCTTTGCCAACGAGTTGGCAAGGCTTTGCGATTGTAAATGACCAATGGAAAGGTTTGGCTCCGGGGGGTTCCCAAACGGAAAAGACCGTCCAAACTGGTCCCATCATTTATATCAGACATCCTCAGTGGAGTGTCCAAGATCCGCGACAGGATATCCCGATTATGATTTTTACTTTCGATCAATGGGATTCATTGCAGCAGGAAAAATTCCATATCGGTGGGGCACCCATGGGACCCATGGAGCTTGGCCGCAATTCTAGATACGTGTTTGCGCTTCCTGCACGTTACAACTATGCATTTCCCACAGGATACGAAGAAGTGGAAACGATTTTAAACCGCAACCCTCTGCTGCCAACCGAATGAAGTATTGCAAAATCTCTAGGTGTCAGCGAGACCTTAGTGGCTAAAAAATTAGCTGCCTTTGAGGAGCGAGTGGTACAGACAAATGGAATCGGACATACTTCATAAGTTGATCAGGTACAGGCCGGACCCGCTCTATTAGGAAGGGTTTTCATAAAATTAAAAGGCCGTATAGAATAATCTATACGGCCATAATCTTCTGACTACCAGTTGTTGCGGGGTCTGAAGCAATCGCGGCAATATACGGGCTTATCACCACGTGGTTGGAAAGGAACTTGGGTTTCTTTGCCACAGGCAGAGCAAATGGTGTCAAACATTTGACGATCTCTGTTGCGGTTGAAGCCACTGTTTCCTCTGTTGTTTTGAGCTTTACGAGCGGCACGGCACTCGGGGCAACGACCGGGTTCGTTAGTGAAACCCTTTTCGGCATAGAATTCTTGCTCGGAAGCAGTAAAAGCAAAGTCTACACCACAATCTTTACAGTTTAAAGTTTTGTCTTGGTACATGGAAAAACCTCCTCTAATAATTGCCCGTGCTAGGGACTAACAGTTTTCTAAAAATTCCCCTCAGCCAGTGGCAATAGAGAAAGTTCACCGTATATCCAAGCATTTTTCGAGCTGATTGTATTATACATCAGAAATAAAAGATAATGCAAGTTAACTAGGGTTATTATTTTTATTAAATAAAAATTTAAATATTAGTCATCTTTTATTACTCTGGGGCATAGACTAATTGGGTAACTACCTGTAGGGGGGAAGAAAATGAATAAGGAATTGATTGATGAAATACTAGATAGTATTGGCTTGGAGAGTATCTTACGAGAGAACGAACAAAGAGGTATAAAGGATAAAATTGCAGCTAAGGTGATAGCCAATGAATAATAAAACCGAGGATGGTAAGACCTATCCTCGGTTTTATTATTTAAACATCGATTTTCCCAATGAAAAAGACTTAGGGGGGGTTTTGGCGCCCCTAGGGATGATGCAACAAGAACCTCCCTTTGCGGCATCTTGAATAGTTTGGGCCGTGGATTTCAAGGTTGTACATAGGTGAGGGGAAATTTCAATATCTAATTTTGGGTGATGCATGGTATACCGGGTGTTTGCTGGACAGCTTTTACATTTATCCTGTTGTAGTTTCATGAAATCCAATTGCCGTGAAGTGGGTCGAATGTAACCCTTTTCACAGTGTTCAAAGAAATTCTTTATACCCAAAGGATCGTCTTCCACTGGGCAACTTAGGACAATTTCTACGGATTTAGGTTCAGTCGTAATATGAGAGGTAACCAATTCACAAACGGTCATTCCTAAAGTACCTTTTGCTTTTAGAGGACAGGTACAATTATCACAGGAGACTAAGTCCTGTTTGCAAGTCTTTCTAAGTTTTACAACTTCCCGAAAATTATTAACCTGTATCATGCAGACCTCCAATGTTGTTAATGGTTAAAAAAAATTGTGATAAATTACACATAGGCTTAGGCCCAAAAAGCTTTAAATGACATAGTTCGACATATATTCGAAAAACCCTTTTGCATGCTAACATTTTTTTTACAGGGGGTTTGCTTTTTCACAAAAGCCTCTTGGGGTCGTTTACGACCAAGGAGGCTTTTGTGAAAAAGCAAAAAAATTTTGTCATCTGTATAATCAGGCGTGTGATTCCTGCAAGGTTACTCCTTCGTTAAAGGCATCCTAACTCAGCCTTTTCATGTATGCATGCCGTCTGCAATACGGATGGCGACTCTCGGTATTGGCTGTGACTACCCCGCACAATGGGTCGCACATGCGGCTGGTTGATGCTAGCCATTTGGTTGTTTATCTTAGTATACATGTAAAGTTGCTGCTCGTAAAATATACGCATAGTGTGCAATGTTTCGGATGTTTCTAACTTGGGTCACGACCATCACCGGCTACACAAGCAGGCGGTCGACAGCGCGCAGGTTTCGCCTTATATAGCGCAGTTGTTTACCAATGGCTTTGCGGATAACTTTCCTACCAGACTTTCTGTTGCGAACAATGATGAGATAGGCATTACGGCCATCCGAACGGGTTTAGCCATTTGTCCGCGATTGTTGGGAAAAAGATTGGTATAGCGATCTTTGATGCATACCCAGGAGATAATTTTAGCCAGCTTTATCCGGTGGTTATCCGCTCTTAATGATTTTATTGGGATTCTATTAAAATCGGCAAGCCCTAATCAACATTCTACAAATTACATGCTTTTTCTCTATTCACAGAATATGTAATATTTTGTCGGATTTAAAAGATATATTTTTGAAACCACAGACACCTCTTTCGAATCTACTGATTAAGGAGGTGAAAGCTTATGGTTTGAGGTGATATTTATGTCATACCTATAATTCCGGAAAAATAAATAGTGTTTCAATTGGTACCGGCGGTGTTCGTATATCATATTCATCTACTCCTGCTAATTGGACAGTAACCGCAGCTAGTCCGAAGATGTACAACAACGGTTGGCCTAATTATTAGGGGAAATTTAAAACAACCAGCATAACCTAATGATATATATAGTGACTGAACCCTTGTATTTAAGGTTCAGTCACTATATTGTGAAAGGAAGTGGTGGTATCTTTAGAAGATATATCGGTTTACTAATAATCGCCCTCTCATTAGTAATATTACAAGGCTGTTCAGATACATCACAGGCAAGAGAGGAATTGGAAAAAAGGGGTTTTACTATTAGTACAGAATCGTTTATTAATTCTATAGAATATAACCAACCGGATGTAGCTTTTCTTTTTTTAAGGGCGGGTATGGATCCTAATACGATAATAACTGAAACTAAAGAGCCTGTTATAATATTGGCATCTAAAAATGGTAATGTTAAAATTGTAAAGCTATTAATTGACTTTGGAGCTGATATAAATAATAGAGATACCTATGGTGGAACAGCACTAATTCATGCATCAAGTAACGGAAATATAGAAGTTGAAAAAGTTCTCCTAGAAGCAGGAGCAGATATAAATGCAGAAGACTTTAATTTTGGAAACGCATTAACCGCTGCACTAGTAAGGGGATATATTAATGACGTAAAATTATTAATTTCTCAAGGTGCAAATGTTAATTATCTGAATAACTTGGGGCAAACACCTCTTATGATGGCATCATATTTTGGGTATGCGGAGATTGTTAAAACATTAATTGAAAATGGTGCTGATATTAATACCGCATGCAGGGATAAAGGGTGGACTCCTTTGATGTATGCCATTGAACAAAGTCATTATGAGGTAGTTAAAATGTTAGTTGAAAATGGGGCAAAACAAGATATCCATTCTTGGGTTGGAGAGACCGCACTAGATATGGCAAAAAAAATTGATAATAAATTAATTCTACAAATACTAAACAAAGTTGAGGCTCAATCCGATTTTTAACAAATATCGCGCTGATTGGCGATAACCAGTTTATTGCCAGTTTTGGAGATTACGGTTGGTTATAAAGCCTTAGCAGTAAGTCTTAGTGATATTGCAGCCATGGGGGTGGCCTACCCATGTGGTGGTTGGCATTTCTGATACAGTACAAGATAGAAAACATCGAGGGACTATACCAGGGTTAGCCGTGATATTGCACGGAGGTTTAAAAGCAATATTTTAATTTTTTTTACTCGGTGTTTATTTTTTCACAAAAGCTTCTTTGAGCCTTTTAAGCCCAAAGAGGCTTTTTATTGAGCAAAAAAGTTTTTTTGTCATCTGTATAATCAGACGATGGTTTAAAATTTATTCAATTTTTCTAATTTTAAAAAAAGGAATATTCAGAAATGTATAGAAAGGCATATTTTACTACTTTATTTACTAGTACTTAGGTGCAGAGGTAATCTACAAAGGGAAATTATAAATTTTTATGTGAACTGATCTTGCTAGTAATGAGGTGGTTTCCTAAAAAGCTTTACTATAACAGGAGGTGTACTAATTCCTATGTCAGAAAAACCCATTATCGGAGAAAAGCGGGCTTTTATGACGGGTAACGAGGTAGTTGCCTGGGCTTGTTTAGCAGCAGGTGCCGATATTATGTACGGCTATCCCATTACCCCACAAAACGAAATTATGCACTATTGGACCCGTTTAATACCCAAGTATGATCGCAAATTCCTGCAAACCGAGGATGAATTGTCCGCTGGTTTTACCACCATCGGTGGTGTATTGGCAGGCCTTAAAGCCTTTACTGCCACTGCCGGCCCTGGTAACACCTTGATGCAGGAACCAATGTCTATGGCGGAAATGATGAGACTGCCAACGGTATCGATCGTACAGCAGCGTGGTGGCCCATCTACAGCCACTGTTATTTACTCCCAACAGGAAGTTACCATGACAACCCAGGGTGGTAATGGTGAAGGAATACGTATTGTGTATTCCCCAAGCAATCACCAAGAACTATTCGATTATACACTGAAAGCCTTTAATACTGCCTGGAAGTACCGTTTTCCCACCTTCGTATTAGGCGACGGTTATCAAGCCAAATTGCGTGAATCCGTAACCCTATATGATCCTGAGGAAAGGGGTTATGTCAGAGTACCCTCTGAAAAATATGTAGGTAAACCAGGTAGTATCGGTGTAGACCGTGAACCAGGTCTTTATCGTAATACCTTTAACACAGAGGAAGAACTCTATGATGTTTTACAACAACACTTTGCTGATTATGAAAAAATGGCACCGGAAGTAATCGAGTATGAGCAAGAAAATGTAGAAGATGCTGATTTGGTCATCATCGCTCACGGTGTTGTTTTCCGTGGCGTAAAGGATGCCGTAAAGGAATTAAGAGAAGCGGGCTATAAGGTAGGATTTTTCCGTCCCATCACTCTTCGCCCCTTCCCAGCAGAGCAACTGAGAGCAGTGGCTGATAAGACTAAAAAGTTATTGATTGCTGAGTCTGCCCAAGGCCAATTGGCAAAGTTAATTCAGTCTGCCATTTACGGTGCAACGGCAGAAATTGTGCCCCTCTTCCGCCCTGGTGTAGGTATCACCACAGAACAGATTGTAGCCAGAGCAAAAGAGGCACTATAGATTTTTAAAGCTAAGGAGGGAGGTTTCAACATGTCTGTGTCTTTACAACCTGCCATGCCGAAAAGCTGGCGTCCAGAATCAAAACCCCATAAATTTTGTCCCGGTTGTGGCCATGGTCTGGTACTAAAGTGCCTAGGTGAAGCCATTGATGAACTGGGAATACAAGATAGAGTCGTATTTGGCTGTGACATTGGCTGTTCCTTGCTGTCCTGGGATTTCTTTAACTGTGACAGCGTACAAACCCACCACGGTCGTACCACACCGGTAATGACCGGGATTAAACGCGCGAATCCCGACCTGATTACCGTTGCCTACATGGGTGACGGCGGCGGTTATGCCATTGGTATTGGCGGTATTGTCAACGCTGCTGCCCGGAACGAGAAGGTAACCGTACTCTTGGCTAACAACACCGTCTATGCTATGACCGGTGGTCAGATGTCCCCCTGCACCATGCCGGGACAAAAGGTGGAGACTGCCCCCTACGGTCGTGACCCAGAGGCCACCGGTATGCCAACCCAGGGTCCCGAAATGCTGGCTGCTATCACCGGAGAGGGAGCCTATGTGGCCCGCGGTACCACTGCTAATTTGAAGCAGCTAAAGGGTTATATTAAAAAAGCACTGCAAAACCAAATGGATGGCAGAGGTTTCTCCTTTGTGGAAGCTCTGGCAGGCTGCCCCACCAACTGGCGCACCAATGCCGAGAAGACTTGGGCCTTTATCGAAAAAGAAATGCCTCAGTACTATAAGGTTGGAGAAAAGAAGAACCCCTTCGAGGTTAAAAAGGAGGTTCAGCAGAATGGCTAAGGCTGTTAAGATTTGCATGGCCGGTGAAGGTGGCCAGGGTGTTCAATCTGTGGCAGGGATTCTTGCTGATGCTGCCAATGAACTGGGTCGGGAAGCCCTTTATATACCAAACTTTGGTGTTGAGCAGCGTGGTGGTGTATCCATCGCCTTTTTACAAATTCATGATAAGCACATTGGTGCTCCGAAGTTTGACAAGGCAGATATTTTGGTTGCCCTAAGTGATCGTGCTGTACGCCGTTGCAGACAATATGTGGATGCCAATACTGTTTTTGTCTATGATGCCAGCATCCAAGGCGTAGAAAATGATTTACCTAAGGAAGGCGAGGCAAAGAAAGTATTAGCCATTCCCGCCTTAGAAATTTCCCAAAATGAACTACACCCCCGCGTATTTAACATTCTGATCATGGGTGCTGTAATTGGTGCCACCGGAGTTATCCCTGTGGATGCTGCCAAGTCTGCCATTGAGAAGAAATTGGGTTATAAATTTGAACAGAATCCTCAACTGCGTGAAATGAATTTTAAGGCCATTGAACGCGGCATTGAGCTGATGAAATAGGGGGGGAAATCATGGAATTCAGAGCTCAGACCCTAGAATTAACCAAAAGTGATTGGACTATTTTCCTTGGCCTGTGTAAGGGCTGTGGTTTGTGCATTCAGAAATGCCCCAAGAAGAGTCTATCCTTTTCCAAAAAGCTAGGCGTATATAGTACTCCGGCAGTGGAGAGCAGTGATGAGTGCAATGGCTGCGGCATTTGCCAGATGGTTTGCCCCGATGCAGCCATTTTTGTACAAAGAAAGTCTAAGAAAGCGGAAGAATAAGTCGATGTTCGTTGGTTAAGAGGCACGATAATAAGCAAAGCCGATAATCTCAAATGTGAGAATTATCGGCTTTTTCTTAATTTAAGTCGTTATTTCCTCCGCATATTTTAAAATCCGGGCCAGGGTTTCATCCCTTTTGGCACTAATTGCATCAAAATCCATGGTCGGTATATAAAACTGCTCTAATACATCATGCTCAGCTTTGGCTGCGGCGATGTAACTGATGGCACGACCAATGGCGGAGTGAAGTCTTTCGTTAGCACACTTAATTTCCCTCTCATAAGCAACTAAGACATCTTGCTTCAGGTGCTGGTTGAGATCTTTAATTTTTACCTTCTTCAAGCCGGGTATGCCTTGAAGTTTTAAATCAATACCGGGTATATCTTTCAAAACAGCTATTTTTAGCTCGGGGACAACTACTAAATCCACAGCCGTTGGTTCAAAGGCACAGTGATAAACTTCGGTGTTTAGCCCGTGCATATGCATTGCTTGGGCAATGGTGCCGACTACCTGAGAACCGATCGTGTGGGCATCTCCAGTAATAAAATACAATTTCTTAATACCATCTAAAATGGTTTCCAAATAATGGTCCTGACCATTGGGTGTGATGGCAGTGCCAAATAGGTGTCTAGCAAAGGCTTCCTTTTCAAACTGCATCTTTTTTTCTTTAACTAAATCTTCCAATATATCTTCGGCGATGCTGTGGATCATTCCATTGACACCACCCATATTGATAGCCTCGGCATAATAACTATCCAATTCATCCTTGATAGCCTTAGCTTCATTTAATTGATGATAGGCAATTTTAAAAAGGCGTCCTACCCGGGTATTGGCCTTTATAATAAGATCCTTATTTTTCCTGATATTAGCTTCATTCCAATATTCACCTAAATTGATAACCTCATCCACCGCACCAGGGTTTTTGGGGTCGACCACGTGAGGGGCGGTGCCATCCAGCAAGGCCACACCAATTGAGGGGATGCATACCCCATCTAAGGAGCCATTATCCGAGGAGCAGCAGTGGTACTCAACATCATAGCCTTTATCCAACATTTGCTCCCCAATGTAGCGCATGAAAGTAGATTTTCCTACGCCTGGACCACCCTTGAGAACCAGGATACGGGTGGCATCCGGCTTGATAAGATAATCGTAGTAAGAGAAAAAGCCGCGACTTGTATTGCCGCCGGGAAAAACTTTTTTAAGTTTTCCTTTACCCATAAATTTACCCCCTTGTAAAATTTCGAATCGATCAATAAGGCACCATACATTAGGGAAAACCATACCCTATGCGGTGCTTATGAGCGATTACCACGTTGTGACATCTAATATGTTTATTCTTATTAATTAATGATGATTGATATGATATTTTTTCGGGATAATTATGTATACAGGTACTGACTTTTAGCAGGTCTTTGGTTTTCTAACAATTGCTTTTCGTACTTGGTATCCTTATACTTTAAATAAGTCAATCCTTGTAGGAGAGATTTGGTAATAAAAATGCTTTAGAAACAGGGAAAACTTCCGAGCAATCGTGAATTGGAATTTGCCAGATCCATTCAGGAAGTAAGGATAGGGTAGGAACTTTCTTCATACAGTATCAGCAAGGGGGTAAACAAGATGCAGCCTTTAGCGGTTCAAGAAGTAATTGAAAGGGCACAGGAATGTCACGTAAAATTTGTCAGACTGCAATTTACGGATATTCAAGGTTCTTTTAAAAACGTTGCTGTCACAGTTGAAGAACTTGAAAGTGCGTTGCATTCCAAGATTAGCCTAGACAGTGCGGTGGTTGAGGGAAAATATGGAGTTCTTCAAAGGGATGTTTTTTTAAGACCAGATCCAAACACCTTTCAAGTCTTTCCTTGGCGTCCCCGGGAAGGGGCGGTGGCAAGATTAATTTGTGATATCATTGATGCAGACGGGAATCCTTATCCTGGTTGTGTCCGAAGTAAATTAAGAGATTCGCTGGTATGGCTAAGAAAAAATAACTTTGAACTTACCTTTGGGGCAGAAATTGAATTTTTTCTTTTCCAAACAAATCAGAAAGGTCATCCTATCCCTTGTACCCACGATAACGCAGGCCTTTGTGATTTGACCCCTGTGGACTTGGGCGAGAATGCTCGCCGGGATATGGTGCTTACCTTAGAAGAAATGGGGTTTCAAATAGTCGCCAGTCACCATGAGAGTGCCCCAGGTCAACATGAAATTGTGCTGCGAGAAGATGAGCCCTTAAACATGGCTGATAAAATTGCTACTTTCAAATTTGTGGTACGGACCATTGCTCAACGGCATGGTTTACATGCGTCCTTTATGCCCAAGCCTTTGCCCGATTTTAATGGATCTGGCATGGCCTTGAGTATTTGTTTGCGGCAGGAAGGAAGGAATGCTTTGTATGATGCTGTGGCTCAATATGGTCTTAGTACACAGGGAGGTAGTCTTATTGCGGGAATAACCAACCATGCTTCTGCCATTACCGCTGTGATTAATCCCTTGGTTAATTCCTACAAACGACTGGGCTATGCCAATTTAGACCGTATTTTAAAAGGCTGGTCTGAAGGCAACCGCAATTCCATGATTCGTGTGCCAAGCCAGAGAGGTGACGATACTCGAATTGTTTTAAGAAGTTCAGATGCCACCTGTAACCCATACCTTGCCCTCTATTTAGTGATGCAAGCGGGGTCGATGGGGATAGAACATCGATTGCCCCTCCCAACCTCATTGGATGAAAATACGGTGGATCACAGAGTACCCAAAAATTTAGGAGAGGCCATAGAAGCCTTGGAGCGTGATGCGTATATTAAGGGAATACTTGGCCCGGTAATTTTTGAACGTTATTTGGATTACAAGAAACAGGAATGGGAGGATTTCCATAACCATGTGCATCCTTGGGAGATAGAAAAATATCTAACCAATTATTAATAAACATACGGTCCCAAGACATAAAAACACCCCACGACTTAAGTCATGGGGTGAAAAATTGACTAAATGACCCCTTGGGCCAGCATAGCCTCGGCAACTTTAATAAAGCCTGCGATATTAGCACCAACAACCAAGTTGCCAGGATAGCCATATTCCTCTGCGGCTTTAACGCTACTTCGATAAATGTTTGTCATTATATCATGTAACTTATTATCCACTTCTTCAAAGGTCCAGGATAGTCTCATGCTGTTTTGGGACATTTCCAGTGCAGAAACGGAAACCCCACCAGCATTGGCCGCCTTGGCCGGGGCAAAGAGGACATTATTCTTTAAAAATACATTGATAGCTTCCAGAGTGGAGGGCATGTTTGCTCCTTCACCAATTGCCTTTACCCCATTGCTTACCAGTGTCTTGGCTGAATTTTCATCGATTTCATTCTGAGTGGCACAGGGCATAGCGATATCACAGGGGATGGACCAGATGCCGGAGCAACCTTCAAAATACTCAGCTTCGGGATGTTCTTTGACATATTCGGATATTCTTTTTCTCTCAATCTCTTTTAGTCTTTTAACTGTTTTTAAGTCAATACCATTTTTATCATAGACATAGCCATTTGAATCACTACAAGCTACAACCTTGGCACCCAATTGGCTAGCCTTTTCTGTGGCATAGATCGCAACATTGCCTGAGCCAGATATGACCACGGTACTTCCGTTAAAGCTGAGGCCTTTGTCCTTCAACATTTCTTCTACAAGATAAACAGCACCATATCCTGTGGCCTCTTTTCTGGCTAAACTTCCGCCGTAGCTAAGTCCCTTGCCAGTTAACACACCGGCTTCATAGCCCCCGCGAATTCTTTTGTATTGACCAAACATAAAGCCAATTTCTCTTGCCCCAACGCCAATATCTCCAGCGGGAACGTCAATATCCGGTCCAATATATTTGCAAAGCTCGGTCATAAAGCTTTGGGTAAATCTCATCATTTCTCCGTCGGATTTTCCCTTGGGGTCAAAGTCTGAGCCACCTTTTCCACCACCGATGGGTTGGCCAGTTAGGGAGTTCTTAAGAATTTGTTCAAATCCTAAAAACTTCATGATACTGGCATTAACAGAAGGATGGAATCGAATACCACCCTTGTAAGGTCCGATGGCACTGTTAAACTGTACACGGAAACCACGATTCACCCTTGGCTTACCTTGATCATCAACCCAGGGAACCCTAAAAGTTATCATTCTTTCTGGTTCCACAAGTCTTTCCAAAATACTATTTTCCATGTATTCAGGATGCTTTGCCAATGCAGGGACAAGGGATTCAAGAATTTCCTTTACAGCCTGGTGAAACTCACTTTCGTTGGGATTCCTTCTTTGCACGGACTCATAAACCTCTTTTACATAGGCTTGTGCTACTTGGACACTCTGTGGTGTAGTCATTTTCTACCGCTCCTTCTTTATTTATCGTTTTATGGCCTAAACAAATAGCATCGGTAAATGGTTTTTTCTTACATGACTATAATATAATTAATAATCCTTCAAAACAATATTTAACAGGAAATAATACAATATGATAACCATATTCCTTTAAAGATATTTTATTTTAGGGACAAAAAGAGACCCTGTCCGATCATGAAAATACGTTATTATTTAGATTTTCCTTAGTTATTTTGACAATTGCTTTTCGCGTTGGACATCCTTATACTTGATATGAGTCTACCAATAAAAGGATAGACATATCCATAGAATAAATAGTATCTTTATTCAAACGTCATGAAAATTGGGGTGTAAATATGTTTGGTAGGCGAGTTCTGCTGGCAGACCCGGACCCGGATTTTCGAAAAAGTCTTAAAAACACACTTCAACAGCATGGATACTTGGTGGTTGCGGAGACCGAAGATGGCCAAGGTACGCTACAGGCTGCCTTTCAGCATCAACCAGATATTGTACTAATGGAGGGGGAAATTCCAGGCAGTAGGGGATTGGAAATTGCCAGAACCATAGTTGAACATCATCTGGCCCCAGTGGTATTAATTACTTCCCAGACTCATCGGGAATTGTTGGAAGAGGCAAAGGTATCTTCTATCCTAGGTTTTTTAATTAAACCCATTGAGATTTTGAGTTTAATCCCTACATTGGAGATGGCTCTGGCAACCTTTAAGCGATTGGTTCGGATGGAGGAAGAAAACAAAAAGCTAAAGAAGAAGCTCGAGGAACAACGTTTGGTTGAACAGGCTAAAGGGCTGCTCATAGAGAAAAAGGGCTTTAATGAACAGAAAGCCCATCGCTATATGCAAAAGCTAAGTATGGATCGGTGTTGTTCATTGGCAAAGGTGGCCCAATTGATTATTGCTTCACTGACAAAATAAGCGTAGAGGTGTACCTTCTAAGTATACAATATATCAAGAGGCTCCTTATTGACTAAAGTACATCGTTATAGGTATAGTAAAGATACCAAGTAAATAACCAAAGGGGCAAAGGCGTCCCAACTGGACCTTTTAAAGTAAGGGTCTGGTTGGGGCGTTTTTGTTTTTTAAGCCACGATTTTCTTCACCGACTTTGGTGTTGGAAGGTAGGTATTTAAACGCACAAACGAATCATTTTTAGGAGGTAATGTAAATGACTTATAGTAAAGGCACAAATGCCAGTTCGGCTACCCTAACCAAACTACGTACCCCGGATAGCTACTGTCCCTTTAGCGGTATGTGCAGCACTTGTTTAGATGGCTGCCCTGGTTTCTGCGAGATTGGTAAATCTGCCATACGTGGCAAGGAAAGTCTTTACCCCCAACCCTTCGGCAAGGTAACTTCTGCGTCCCAAAAGGATTATCCGGTGGACTACTCCCATTTTAACATTATGGGTACGGCTGTGGGTGCTAAAGGAATTGAAGCAGATTCAAATAAGGCTATTTTCCCCGCTGTTAATTTGGAAACATATCTAGGTGTCAACAAAGACCTGAAACTTACGACACCCATCGTGGTTGCTGCCATGGGTTCTACCAATATTGCTTCGGATAACTGGGATCATCTGGCTGCTGGTTGTGCTATTTCCGGTGCAGGTATTGCCATCGGTGAGAATGTTTGCGCAATGGATCCCAATGTGGAGATTAAAAATGGCCGGGTGTTTCACTCTCCCAATTTAGCTAGAAGAATTAAGGATTTCCAAGAGTGGTCCCAAGGTACTGGTTTCATTGCTGTTCAGGCCAATGTTGAGGATACCATGCTTGGCGTACAGGAATATGCTTTGGAAAAATTGGGGGTAGAAGCAGTTGAGATCAAGTGGGGCCAAGGTGCTAAGGATATTGGCGGGGAAGTTAAGCTAAATAGTCTGGAACGTGCCCTGCAATTAAAGAGCCGGGGCTACATTGTATTGCCTAACCCCGAGGACCCAAAGGTACAGGAAGCTTATCAAGCCGGTGCCTTCAAAGAGTTTGAGCGTCACTCCCGCATTGGTATGGTTAGCGAAGAGGACTTTGTTAAGCGAGTAGAAGACCTGCGTGCTGCTGGTGCAAAGTACGTATTCTTAAAAACCGGTGCCTACCGTCCTGCTGACTTAGCCCGGTCTGTAAAATTTGCATCCATCGCTAAAATTGATCTGCTGACGGTGGATGGTGCCGGTGGCGGTACTGGTATGAGTCCCTGGCGGATGATGAACGAATGGGGCTTACCCACTGTTTACATTCAGTCTTTGCTAACGAAGTACTGTGATAAACTGGCTGCCAAGGGCGAATACGTGCCCCCCATTGCAATTGCGGGCGGCTTAACGCTGGAAGATCACATGTTTAAAGGCCTGGCCATGAGTGCTCCCTTTGTTAAGGCTATTGCCATGGCACGTTCTCCACTGACCGCTGCTATGGTTGGTAAGAATATTGGTGAAATGCTAAAAACCGGCAAAGTTCCCAATGAATATAAGAAATACGGTGAAACCCTAGAGCAAATATTCATTAACGCTGCTGTATTGAAAGAGAAGTTGGGTGATCGCTACAAGGATCTACCGGTAGGTGCTATCGGCGTATACTCCTACTTCGAACGCTTATCTCAGGGTCTGCGCCAGTTTATGTGCGGTGCACGTAAATTTGCATTAGAATACATTACCCGGGATGATTTGGTGGCGATAACTCCGGAGGCAGCTCAGGTAAGCGGCATCAAGTACATTATGGATGCCGATGCTGCTGAAGTGGAAAGTATTCTTGGTTAATTATGCAGGAGGACCTGAAGCCTCTTTTGTCTAGGCCTTTCTATTAATTGGTTTAGGCAGCAGAGTTTTTCCAGAAGCATAATGTCCTATATTTAGGGGTAGATATTTCTAAGATTTTCATATATAATTTAAATAATTGAAAAGCACATTGTGCATATGATTTGGCAATGAGGCCTACAATGGGTAATAATTATTTCTTACCTATCTGTAGGCTTTTTTTATTATAAAGTATACTTATCCTTGTAAGGATATGGAGAAAGGTGTGTTAGTGTGGCAAAATTGACGAACGATGACGTCAGACAATTATGCAAAGACTTAAATGTAAAATTTATTCGCCTGCAATTTACGGATATCTTTGGTGTATTGAAAAACGTAGCCATTACCGTAGAGCAATTGGATAAAGCCCTGGCTGGAGAGTTAATGTTCGATGGGTCTTCCATTGAAGGATTTGTCCGTATTGAAGAATCAGATATGTATCTTCGTCCGGACCCCAGTTCCTTTGTTGTTTTCCCTTGGAAACCAAGAGATGGTGCAGTGGCACGTTTAATTTGTGATATCTACAATCCTGACGGTACACCCTTTATCGGTGATCCACGCTATGCCTTGCGGCGGGCCATTGCCGAGGCAGAGGCCATGGGCTATTCCATGAACGTAGGTCCAGAGGCAGAATTCTTCCTTTTTCACGTCGATAGTGAGGGGCGTCCCACAACCAAAACGCATGATCGGGCTGGTTATTTTGATATGACACCCATTGACTTGGGAGAGGATGCCCGCCGTGATATGGTTCTTACCCTGGAACAAATGGGATTTGAGATTGAAGCATCTCATCACGAGGTTGCGCCTGGCCAGCATGAGATTGATTTTAAATATTCCGATGCTTTGGATGTAGCAGATAAAATTGTAACCTTTAAGTTGGCTGTACGAACGGTGGCCCAACGTCACGGACTTCATGCCACCTTTATGCCGAAGCCAGTTTTTGGCATGGCCGGCTCAGGTATGCACTTGAACCAATCCCTGATCTTCAAGGATGGTGAGAATGCTTTCTATGATCCAGCAATGCCGAATGGTATGAGTGAAATTAGCATGAGTTATATCGCCGGGTTGATGAGTCACATCGATGCCATCACAGCTATTATTAACCCCACCATTAACTCTTACAAGCGTTTGGTTTCCGGTTACGAGGCTCCGGTTTATGTGGCCTGGTCTGCTCAAAACCGCAGTCCATTAATCCGTATTCCAGCTAAGCGGGGGATGTCTACCCGTATTGAATTACGCAGTCCGGACCCATCCTGTAACCCCTATTTGGCTTTGGCTGTCTGCCTGAGGGCTGGTTTGGATGGTATTAAAAAAGGGATGGTACCGCCGCTACCCTGTGATCGAAATATTTATGAAATGACTTCGCCTGAGCGGCAGGAATTGGGTATTACCCATTTGCCGAATAGTCTTTATGAAGCAGTCCAGGCCTTATCAGCAGATGAAGTTGTTAAAGATGCACTGGGTTCCCATATCTATGAACGTTATCTGGAAGCGAAAACCATCGAATGGGATCGTTATAGAATGCAAGTAAGTCCTTGGGAATTGGAAGAATACTTGACTAAATTCTAAGCCCCGTAAAAACAACCCCTGCAACAGCTAGCTATGGCTACCTGTTGCAGGGGTTAATTGTTTTGTATCCCAAATGTGGTAGTGTTCATTTCTAGCCTTTTGCAACAGGGCCATATATTTTCTTTCACAGGCGGTGGTCTGGAGAATAGCCGCCTCGAGCATATCCCGATCAGCCCATTCCATTTGATTCTGGGCAATTAGCCAGGCTTTTTTTGCCAGCTCAATTTGCACTTCTAAGGAGTTTTCGTCTAACTTTTGGGGAAAGATCGTTTTTTTAAGCTTACCCCAGGAAAAATCCCTTATTAGGCAAAGAAAGATTTCCTTGTCTACTTTCATAAAAGTACCTCCTTGTCCACTTTGTTAATGTGTATTAGTAAGGAGGAAGAAGTAGTACAAGAAGTAAAATAGATTTAAAATCAAATGAATTGTTTTACAATTGCAACTTAGACCGAAAGGCTTGCTTCTAAAAATTGTGATTGTTATAATTTTCTCAAGAGAACATAGGAGGTGTTAGTATGGCAAAAGTAATAGCCAAAATGAAAATTATCAATGGCAAAATGCAACTAACCCGTATCGGTGAGGGTGAAAAGAAAATTAAGATGGGTTGCTGCTACAAATTGTATGCGGCCTTTAGAAAAGTAAATGGTGCATAGCTAAGGGTGTAAAGTTGGAAAACGTTTTCCAACTTTTTTATTTTATGACACGGGTTATTGCCATCAGACAAAAAGTAGCATACGGATACCTAAACGCATAGCATATTTCAACGAGACAAATGAGAATGAGAACCCGTTATTATGGGGGAGGGCTATGGGTGGAGCTATTATTTATCCCGAGATTATAGGTACTTTGGCAGATAGCATTTTTTTAGTGGTACCTGCCATTAAAAAAGAAATGGCACAGTATGCCGAGCGCAGAGCAATGGGGGAAGAGGTAGAGTATCACCTCGAATGGAATTTGATCATTAACAAGACCCTGGAAATATGCCTAATAACAATGGATATCGTTTGGGATGATGAAAACATGACAGTGATCGGCTTTACTTCTAAATCCTGGGAGCAGTTGGCGCAATTTATGCTTTATCGAAACCTAATATTGCTTCCGGATCGAGGCTTAATTGGGGATGATAAACAATTAATAAGTCCCCTGGCTGCCCAAGAAGGCTTTTTATTAAAAGGGCTGGATAAAGGGCTGAAAAATTTGGCCAATAAAGCAGCCAATATACCCCCAGACCTTAATGTGCGGGGAATGATGTCTTATTTAAGTAATATGCTAAACTTTAATCGAAAGGTTATTGAATATGGACATTATCTTAGCTAATGGGGGTGGTGAAAATTGTTTCCTATCCGGGTAGTTAGCTATAATATCCGTCATGCCCAGGGAATAAATGGAGCAGTTGATATTCACCAAATTGCTAAGTCCCTGGCATATACTGGAGGTAAGTTGATTGGCTTACAAGAAGTAGATAAACATATGCCGCGCAGCCATTTTGTTCATCAAGCCAAAACACTTGGGCAGCTGCTATACAAAAATTGGGTTTACGGGCCCAACCTGAACTGGGGAGTTGCCCAGTTCGGTAATGCAATTCTATCTCATTGGCCGGTGCTTCTGTACAGGCAGTATATGCTTCCCAGTAAGGGAGAAAAAAGGGGTTTACTCGAGGCAATCATTCTATTAAAACATAGAAAGATTAGCTTTTTTTGTACCCACTTAGGGTTAAAGCGTGAGGAGAGAATGGATCAAGTAAGGGATATATTGGGGATTATTGGTAGATGTTCTTATCCCTGTATTCTAGTGGGGGATTTTAATAATGGTCCTACATCGGAGGAGTACCGATTACTTACCACGATTCTTAAAGATGCAACCGATATGGGTGAACCCCATAAAACTTACCCTGCGCAACAGCCACAAGAGCAAATCGATTATATTTTTGTATCTTCTGAATGGAATACCCTATCTGCAACTACCTATCACACACTGGCTTCCGATCATTTGCCCATAGAAGCAACCTTACGATTGATGGAGAATGCAGAAATCGATAAGGATATTCAGTTTTTATAGAAATAAGAAGCACTGGCATTCATGCCAGTGCTTATGTTATTTATTTTGCCTTTGCATAAACCATTTTGCCATAATTAGCGGCTACAGGCAGGGAGAGAAGAAATGAGTTGGTGGAACCTTTATCAAAGAAATATAGTGCCCCGTTGGTAGGATCATTACCATCTAATGCTGCCTGGGCAGCTTTAATTGCATTGGCTGTGGCAGGTTTATTGATCCAACCGTTTCTGACAGGAGAAAACTGGTTTTGGGCATAGATTACGTCGCGAATATTATTGGGGAAAATGGAACTTTGTACCCGGTTAATAACAACCGCTGCTACACTAATCTGGGCTTCCATCGGTTCTCCTCCTGCTTCAGCAGTGACCAGACGTGCCAGCAAATCGAAATCTTCATCATCATAGGGAATAACCGGTCTTTGGGCACTGCGGCTTACGGTAGCAGCCACTGGAGCGGCGGTATTCCTCACACTTGCCCCTGGAATTATAAGTTGTTTGCCAGGATGAATGGTAGAACTAGTGAGCCCATTGACCTGCATGATAGTATTTAACCCAACACCAAACTTCTGGGCGATGGCATAGAGACTATCACCAGACTTCACCGTATAGCTTATCTCCGTAGGTTTAGCCTCTGGTATTGTAAGAACATGCCCAGGGTCAAGAACATCACTGGTAAGACCATTGGCGGTCTTGATCTGAGTAATACTAACACCAACTTTTTGACTAATTAAATAAAGTGAGTCACCAGGTACCACTGTATATTGAGCGGCTAAAGCTGTTGATGGCATGAGGATAGCAAAAAGACACAAGGATACGATGACCCGTTTAAGGCGGTGCAAAAAACGCATATGTACTTTTACCCTCCTTGGGGCCTCCGAGGTTAGTTGACGGGTTCGGGTTGAGGGCACCCTACCGCATTTTAAACACCTCCATAAAATTGCGGATTCACCCCATAAATTTTGATCCCCCGTACTCCGGTAAACGGAGATTCGGCCTAGTTATTTTAGTTACAAACCATTGTACATGTTTTCCAGATTTACGTCTATCCACAATATTTGGAAAATACATGAGACATAGGTATTTAATAACTGGAAATACTAAATGAACCATCCGGCGTCAGTCATCCGCCATCGGCTTTATGAGCCGTGTTTTGGTGTATATTTTGCCTCCGTTGTATGAGCTGGGGTGATGATGGTTAATTTGAAAATTAATCGAGGGGTGAACAATGGTGAAATTAAGAAAGGGAGCCAAGATAGCTATTATAGGAGCGGGGTTTGTTGGGTCGACTGCAGCCTTTGCGATTATGTCCAGTGGTTTGGCCAGTGACCTTGTTTTGGTTGATGTTAGTCACGCAAAGGCAGAAGGGGAGGCGATGGATCTAGGGGATGCCGCAGCCTTTATTAAACCCATTAATGTATATGCAGGCTCCTTTGAGGATTGTAAGGATTCTAATATTATTGTCTTTACAGCCGGAGCCAATCAAAAACCCGGTGAGACACGGTTAGATTTGGTCAACAAGAACGTTAGTATTTTAAAAGATAGTTTACCGCAGTTGTTAAAATATTGTCCGAATGCCATTTATTTAATTGTTGCTAATCCAGTGGATGTTTTAACCTATGCCGCCTTAAAGATATCGAACCTACCTGCAAACCAAGTATTTGGTTCAGGAACAATTTTGGATACCTCAAGATTTAGAGCAGAAGTGGCTGATTATTGTAATGTGGACCCTCGTAATGTTCATGCTTATATAATTGGTGAGCATGGTGACTCTGAAGTACCTATCTGGAGTACAGCAGATGTGGCAGGGATCCCCCTAGAGCAATTTTCTAAATTACGAGGTTTGGAGCCCATCTGTAGAAATGAAATTGCCAATCGGGTGCGCACGGCAGCCTATGAGATTATTCAGCGTAAGGAGGCAACCTATTATGCCATAGCTGTTTCTATAAAAAGAATTTGTGAAGCCGTCTTAAGGGATGAAGATTCTATCTTGACCGTGTCCGGTATGATCAATGATTTCTACGGAATACAAGATTGCTGTTTCAGTTTGCCTACAATTGTCAATGGCTCTGGACGAGACAAGGTACTCCCTATAAGTATGACGGAGGAAGAAGAAACTGCCCTAAGAAATTCAGCACATATACTAAAAGAGGCCATTAAACAGGCAGGTTTTTGATTTTCCGCATACTGGTTGCTAGATGAGACATTATTGAGCCATGAACCATGGGCATTAGCTCATGGCTCATGGTCAATCGTATTTTCAAACTTGGCAATTAACTCAGGGTCTTGAACTGTTCAAGAGGCTGTGATATCATTTAAAAGTTGTTGCTAATCAACATTTATCCACTTGCAAAAAAACAAATTATTGTTATAATAAAAAAGCACAATTATTTTGCGCCTGTAGCTCAGGGGATAGAGCGCCGGCCTCCGGAGCCGGAAGCGCAGGTTCGATTCCTGCCAGGCGCACCATATCTGACACATCAAGAAACTCGCAAAGCCTTAGAATACAAGGTCTTGCGGGTTTTCTATGTTTTACGGGTAAGGTGAAGGCATTCAGACGAAGACAAAGAATTTCTTAGACAGCTAAATACCTTAATTCTAGTTGTTTCTGCTGATTTTTTAGGGGGCAAATATGTTTGAACCCATGATTGCTCAGGAATTATTATTATTAGTTTTACTCTTATTTATAAAAAATTTATAATTTGATTAAGATAAGTTTATTTTTGTCCTTTAGAATAACCTCATCCAGAAAAAAGGAGGGGTTCAGATGAACAAAATTAAACTTATGTATAGTATCGCGAAAACCATGAAAGAAAAGGATCATTTCAATGGTTCTCTCCAGGTCGAATGCATAAAGGATCAGGCAAAGTTATTCCAAATGACGAACGAGTTTTCCAAAAACCTGTCCAGTGGTATGATTAAAGCCAGGATTAAGACGGAAATGGACTACGCAGGAAAAAGTTTCAAGCATGAGAGCAGCAATGAATTTAGCCATGGGCAGAATCCTCACCGACATGAAGGCTTTTTTAAAGACAGGCACGCTCGTTTTCACCATGGGTGCTGCGGGCACTTTGGGTTGAAAGATTTTTTTTCTAAACTGACATTGGCCTTGGATCTGCTGGAAAGAATTAAGGTTGAAGAACAACCGGATAATACCACTAGGATGACGTTAGAATTGGATGAACTGCCTAAAGAGTTACAAGCACTAAAACATTCATTTAGGAAAGAACACCGTCAAGGGCAAGAGTACCACAGGCACCACCATGAGCACTGCTTGATGAAAGAATTACACGCACTGGAAAATCCCAACCTGGTCCTACTTGCCACAATTAACAAAAAGAATGAGCTGGAATGTATTGATTTAAAGCTAAGCGGCAAACAGGCAGGCGGTTTAGAAGAAAATCACACGCTTAACATCCATGCCAAGCTGATCTTTAGCAATAAATAACCGATGAACCATCTGATTAGCCAATTCCTGCAGCATCCTAGGAAAAGAATTCTAAAAACCAAGCACATCACGATAAACATAAAAAAGTGCCAGGCATGTTATCAATGTGTTGCAGTGTGTCCCAATGATGTGCTTGCTAAAATGAATTTCCTTTGTCATCGGCATGTCCGCCTGGATAAACCGCAAAACTGTACCGGGTGCCTGGCTTGTAAAAAAGCATGCACCCACCAAGCCATAACGTAGCTTAAATAAAAGAATTAGACATAGGAACCATGCTAAAACTCCCGTGTCTAATTCAATTTTCTTGTTTTTTGGTATTTTAAAAATGTAGCAGGTGAATTATGAACAGGTATAAAAGATTTAACCATCATGAATATCATAGGCTCAGGCATGAATATGGTCGCTTTTATAAACGCTACCGCAATCACGGCCACTGGCACAGGGATTTTGACCGGTCACACCGGGCTCTAAAACTCCTGCGCCCAATTTTTTTACTCCTGATCATCCTATTGATTTACCTGATGTTTAGATTCCCTGTTAGCAAAGTCCTCACATTTTTATTTGGCTTATTTATCCTCAGTCAAATTGTTCATTTAATTTGGATAACACATTTGGAAAAGAGAATTTTCATTCCCATTTCCCGACTGCATAATGGTGTTAAAGAAATTGCTAAAGGAAACTATCATGTTAAGATCGATCATACAACCTTTAATGAAATCGGTTTCTTAATTGATTCTTTTAATGATATGGCTGCAAAATTGCAAAGGAATGAAACCCTTAAACAGGAGTATGAAGAAAACTGGAAGACATTAATTGCCAATATCTCCCATGATTTAAAAACTCCGATCACAGCCATTGGTGGCTATATTGATGCCATTCATGACGGCGTGGTTACTTCTCCGGAGAAACTGGATCAGTACCTGCATGTTATTAAAAAGAATACGTTATATATCAACCGTCTCATCGATGATTTGTTTTTGTTTTCTAAACTGGATATGCACCAACTGGAATTTCAGATGGAAAGCATTGGAATCAAAGCCTTTATGGATGACCTGATGGCGGAATTCCGCTTTGAATTTGAAGAAAGGGGCCTTGGCTTCCAGTATACGGATGATACGGACGTAAATTATAAAGTGACCCTGGACGGAAAAAGGATTTATCAGGTGATTCACAATGTTATCGGTAATTCCGTCAAATATGGCCCGCCGGGAAACCTATGTCTGAAAATCAGGCTGTATCAGAAGGCAGGCTTTATCTGTCTGGCTATCCAGGATAACGGTCCTGGGATTCCAGAAGATAAGATCACTCGGATTTTTGATCGTTTCTACCGGATTGATAGTGAACGCACAAAGGACTTGATGAGTACCGGTTTGGGTCTTTCCATCGCTAAAGAACTGATGGCAGCCCACGGCGGAAAAATACAGGTAACCAGTGTTTTGGGGGAAGGCTCCTGTTTTACACTGATGTTGCCTATATCTAGTGAGGAAGGATCTGCCCCATGCATATTCTGATCATTGAAGACGATCTCCATATAGCCAAATTGGAAAAGGATTACTTTCAGTTTAACGGATATAAAGTTGATATCGCCCAGAATGGGGAACTTGGTTTAAAAAAGGCATTAACCGGGGTTTACGATATTATTATTGTGGACTTGATGCTGCCAGGCAAAGATGGTTACGAAATTGTTAAGGAAATACGCAGGAATTTTGAAATCCCTGTGCTGATCGTTTCAGCCAAAGGAGAAGATATCGATAAGATCAGAGGACTTGGTTTTGGTGCGGATGATTATATAACGAAACCCTTTAGCTTGACGGAACTGGTGGCCAGAGTAAAGTCCCACATTCAAAGATATGAACGTTTAACGGGTAAAAGGGCAGCCGTAGAAATTATCAGTCATAAGGGTTTAGAGATCAATACTTCTTCCCATAAGGTTTTTGTTAACAGTAGGGAGGTTGTATTGACAACCAAAGAATATGAAATTTTATTATTTCTTGCCTCCAATCCCAATATTGTTTTTAGCAAAGAACAGCTTTTTGACCGTATTTGGGGCGAGGATTCCCTTGGGGATCTGGCTACGGTAACTGTTCATATCCAAAAAATACGGAAGAAGATTGAAAAAGACCCGGCTAATCCACAGTACATCGAAACGTTATGGGGCACCGGCTACAGGTTTAAGGGGTAGCTAGCCGGCTCCATCAATAATGTCCCCCATAACCTCATATGAACAGGGGAACCAATGCTCCAACAAGGGAATTAGTATACTCAAAAATACGGTGCTTCTTTATTCATTACTTCCTTTAGGTATCATTCATTTAGATATTCCTGTGGCCCAGCCGATATTTTCAAAAAGCAAGCCAGTTGTTGCAAAAAGCGGAACGACCCGGTGTCGTTCCGCCTTTTGCTTAAAGGTGACTAGCGGATTGATTCTCCATAGCAATGTATTTTTCTCTACAGGACCAACTGCAAAAGTAATGTTTTTCATTGTCTTTAGCCAGAATAAAAGCCTTTGGTTTTGGTATCGTACAGCCACAAATACTATCCGTAACCAATTCTACTTCTTCTTTAACAGTCGGTATTTCTTGAATTTGTTTTTGTTCAGGGTTATTTTCCAGTTGTTGTTGAGCTTTTTTCCTAAGTTGAATAAGGCTAAAGATATTAATTACGCCTCGTAATATTAAATATATAAACAATATATTTAGAAAACTTTCAACAAAGCTCATAAGATACCCCCTTTAAATTATTCTGCATGATATATTAAAGCGGCTTTGTTTTTTTTAGTAGTTTTTTAAATACCTCACAGACTGTAGCTAATTCATCCTCTCCTATATGATCAAATTGTTTTACTAAAAGTTGGATTCTTTCAACCTCAATTTCAGAAAGTATTTTTCTGCCATTTTCAGTTAGTGTGAGCCAGACAATACGACGGTCCTTCTCGGATCTATTTTTCTCAATCCAACCATTTTTATAGAGCCTATCTAAAATAGTGGTGGCAGCAGAGGGAGAAATGTCTAATGTATGAGCAATATCAGCTGCTTTGCAGGTGTTTTGTAGTGCAATGAGTTTAAGCAAAAAAAACTGACTTGGGGTTATCGAGTCTTTTAATAATCCTTTTATCTGACAACTATTGTTTTGTACGAACTCATGAAGCAGCATATCCATTAATATTATCTTTTCTCTCTTATTCAAGATAATGATGCTCCTTTTTCTTGTTTGTTATATTATAAGCCATATTAATAGTTATGTCCATTAATAGTTTACGTCATTAACCAAAATCCGTGAAAGATTGCAGCAGGATATAGGAAATCGATCCGTTCCTCTAATTTTCCAGTAAAATTAAAGGTTTTAGCAAATAAATATAGAAAGTAACTAACTTGAAAATTTAGCAAAATATTCAGGAGTTGAGTTTATGCGAAAAATTTCAATTTACTTTGTAAAGGGATTATTAGTTTTATTGCCGCTCCTGGGCACCTTTTATATTTTAGCCTTTACTTATGACAAAATTTCTGGGGTGGGCAGTGCAATTCTTTACCCCTTAGTGGGGCGGGATTTGCCTGGGATTGATTTTATCTTTGTGATTCTAATGGTAACCTTGCTGGGGATGGTGGCTAACTGGTGGATATCGAAAAAGATATTAGCTCTCATCGAGGGTTTTATTTGCAGTATGCCTGGGGTTAAGAATATTTATAATACCTTGAAGGATGCCTTAAAATCGCTGGTTGGTGACAAAAAGAAATTTGATACGGTTGCCCTGGTAAAACTGGGTGAAAATACCCATCGGTTAGGTTTTTTGACGATAAAGGAATCACCATTAAAAGATAAAGACGGCGGGGAACTGGTTGGAGTTTATTTTCCCCAAACATTACAGGTGGCCGGAGATATGTACTGGGTTCCTAAAGAGAGTGTGCTTATTGTGGACATACCAGTGGACCAAGCCCTAAGGCTAATTATTTCTGGGGGAGCCACTGGCTCTGATCAGTTTATAAAAAGTAATCAATGGCAGGTAATACCCAAAAAAACGAAAAGAAAAACCGTGTGGAACATTTTTGACGAATAATCTTACCTTTTATGCGAGCAATATTTGAGGCCCCGGGGGTAAGAGTTGAATAAATGGGATTATACCCAGACAGTATATTTAGACTAGTCAGAAAACGGCAATGATTCAGCTAATGCGGCTGGGTCATTGTTTTTTGCTTAATATATTATAAACTGTTATATTTCGCGGTTTGACACTTATTAACCAATGAATTACAATACAATATAATATAAATTTATTTTAAATGCATATCGGAATAATTGTTATATCCAAAGTTATTCCGTCGTACTTGTGAAATTTATACCATAGTTCAACATAGAAAGGTGGGGGGGAAATGTCCTGGCAATCAACAATACTTAGTATGATCGGCGGTATGGGCCTGTTATTATACGGTATGTATGTTTTGAGTGAGGGGCTGCAAAAAATTGCCGGGAAAAAACTCCGGGAGGCCTTAACTACTCTAACTAAAAACAGAATCATTGCGATGGGGCTAGGAGCCATGGTTACGATTTTGTTCCAAAGTAGTACGGCAACCACCGTGATTCTGGTAAGCTTAACCAGTGCATCGATTATTAGTTTAAGGCAGACTTTAGCTGTGATTTTGGGTGCAGACATAGGCACCACCGTAACGGCACAATTAATAGCCCTTAAGGCCACAGAAATCTCCTTACCTATCGTAGGTATTGGTGCTACGATTGTTTTCTTTTCTAAGAATAACAAGAATAAACGCATTGGCCAGGTATTAATTGGTTTTGGCTTACTTTTTTTAGGTTTAAAAATCATGTCAGATACCATGTATCCCTTGAGAAATGACCCTGCCTTTGAGAACTTACTGTTACAGATGAGTGACAGGCCAGTCTTAGCATTAGCCTTGGCAGCGGTATTTACATTTTTGGTTCACAGCAGTGCAGCAACCATTGGTATTATTATGCTGCTGGCAATGCAGGGTATGATTACCTTAGTGCCTGCTATTTACATGCTATTTGGTGCCAACATAGGGACGGCATTTACGGCGATTCTATCCAGTCTGGGGTCTTCCAGGGAATCGAAGAGGGTTGCCACAGCCCACCTGTTATTTAAGGTGGTAGGTGTCTTGCTATTTCTTCCCTTTGTTACCCCATTGGCAGCTTTAATGTCAAATATAACGGCCAATGCAGGCTTTCAAGTTGCCAACGTTCATACCCTTTTTAATATTGCCATTGCTATATTATTTGTACCCTTTGTATCTCAATTTGTCCGATTTCTGGAGTACATTATTCCTGACAAAAAAGAAGCTGCGGATGATGTTATACCTAAATACTTGGATGAAAGCCTTATCAGCAGCCCGGAACTGGCCATTGGTATGGCGACCAAAGAGATTATGCACATATCCGATCACGTGACGGATATGATGAGGGAAGTATATCCGCTGCTAAAAAACTTTGATCAAGACCATGCTGAAAAATTACTTCAAAAGGAACATCATATTGATGTCTTATCCAAGGCCAGTAATAAATATCTAACCCTCTTACTTAGGCACCAACTATCGAAGGATGAGTTTAATAAAACAATGGGTCTAGTGCATATCGTCCGGGATTACGAACATATTGGCGATATCATTGAAAAGAATTTAATGTCCAAGGCAGAAAGCAAATCTGTTAATAACCTGGATTTCTCCGAAGAAGGGCATAAAGATATCCAGGCTATGCATAATAAGGTTTTTGAATTACTTCACCTGGTAAACACCTGCTTTGCCACCAATAGCTGCCTATTGGCGGAAAAAGCTAAAAGCTTTCAGGAAGATATTGCGGATTTGGAGTTTCGTCTCAGGATGAGTCATATTGCACGGATGCAAAAGGGAGCCGAGGAAACGGTGAACACCAGTTTTATCCATATGGATGTTATCAATGCCTATCTAAGAATCAGTGAGCACCTCAAGAACATTGCGATGGCCCTCACCGATGAAGTATCTTGTACCTGGCATGATGAGGCCCTAATACTTACGCCACCTTCGGAAATGTGGGCCGGAAGCAGTCAGCAAAATTCACCAAATAGGTAGATAATGGGTCTTGCCCTGTCAAGGGGGTGTCGATTGCTACGAAAAGTAGTTTGCGATACTCCCTTATTTATGTATTAAGCATTAAAAATTATTTCAAAGGGTAGTTGTTAAGTGATGAAAACAAAAGCGATACAATTGGGTGGGAAGAAAATACCTTACCTGCTTCGGGAGAGTAGCAGAGCAAAGAACATCAGCCTAAAAATTAGTATAGAAAAAGGGTTAGAGGTTGTGGTGCCGGTTAATTACCCCACCGGTCAGGTTGAGACACTACTAAGGGAAAAAGGGGAATGGATATTACAAAAACTAACCTTAATTTCCCAACGGGCACAACAGAAAAAAGAAAACAGCCTGGCAGAAAAACAGGCTGTACGTTTTTTGGGGAAATCCTACCCTGTGGTTCTGGTTTTTCAACAGGGCTACCCAGAGGTGGAACTGGTGGAAGATAGGATAATTGTTATGCTTCCACGGGAATATCAAGATAGGGTGGCTCAGATTATTGAGTCTTGGCTAAGGTACCAGGCCAAAAAAATTATTATGCAGAGATTAGAGGTTGTAGCCAAGGTATTCGGAGTTCATTACAAGCAGGTATTTATTAAAGATCAGAAAACCCGCTGGGGAAGTTGTTCCAGCCAAGGCAACTTAAATTTTAATTACCGATTAGTCATGGCACCACTATCCGTTATTGATTACCTGGTGGCCCATGAAGCAGCTCACTTAATAGAGATGAATCATTCCAAAAAATTTTGGGCCTTGGTGGAGCGTATTTGTCCCAATTACAAGGTTCAGCGAAAATGGTTAAAGGAACATGGCACAGAATTAACCCTATAGTTTTACTTCGGCCAAGGGCTTATCCTTAGAGTCACAAAGGGTCAGGGTGGTTGCTTTGTATTGGTTTTGGTCCATTTTAAAGGTGGTTTTTAATAACCCAATGGTGTCGGCATGGGATATGCCAATGACCCTTTGGATGGTGATAATTTCTTTGATGCCGTCATCATTGTAGTCCACCAGGCTATAATCCGCGATGGGATCGATCCAAGTGGCAATGTTATTTAACATATCTTCCAGATTGCTATATTGTTTTTGGTCTAGCTCAATCACTGCTTTAAGACCAGTCTCTTTATCTTCAAACTTGACATAATAATCGCCCATGTACTTGACCTCAAACCTTGGCGAGCTAGGATTCATTTCGTTTTCGTTGCTAAAAATTTGTTGTAAATTATTTTCGGATGCTTTATACACATTCAAACCCATTGCCCCAGCACTGCCACTGGACTGACGGTAAAGAAGGACTTCATCCCTTTGGTCATTGTCAATGTCTGCTAATGCCAGTTTAGCAAAGGAGTATAGACCATCTTCATGAAAAAGTTTGACTTTTTCCACCCCGTCTACTACTAAGGACCAGGATTGGGGTATGCCCTCCGGGGTCTCTTCAACATACAAAATCATTTTTTCCGGGGTTTTATTGCCAAAGATATTTTTGTCTAGTGTTTGTAGCATATGGGTATTGGCTGTGACAATAAAAGAAGCTTCTTCCTTAGCTAACGGATTGACTGGCTTAACCTCCGTATTTTGGAAGGAACAGCCGGCCACCAAAAGAGTTTGGGAGATAATCAAAAGGATCAAGGCTATTTTTTTCATTTCATTCTCCTCAATCTAATTTATATAAGTGATTATATTGTCTAAGACGCAGCATAAAGCAAAACGTTACACTTGAAAATCATGGGTATGGAGGAAAAAGTAAAATTAATTGAAAATTACAATCCACCTAGTACATCTTTTAGGGATGTATTAAAATGTTACAGTACGCTGGCAAGCAGTCAAAGGGTAGTTGACAAAATTGCTTTTCAGGAAGGACGGAATATATGCAAAAGTCTGACGTAAGTATGACACAAATTTCTGGCAGGGAAGGCTTTGGCAGTACATTAGGTGTGATTGCTGCAACCTTAGGCTCTGCGGTGGGCCTGGGGAACATTTGGAAATTTCCTTATATCACCGGTGAAAACGGTGGTGCCGCATTTATTCTTATTTACCTC
The DNA here is from genome assembly GCF_982386235.1 of Desulfotomaculum sp. NCBI lineage: Bacteria > Bacillati > Bacillota > Clostridia > Eubacteriales > Desulfotomaculaceae > Desulfotomaculum > Desulfotomaculum sp. The sequence goes on from NZ_CEVWQM010000005.1 coordinate 84,543, forward strand.
GGTTGTGTTTGTTTTATTGGTTTACCCGTTATGATTTCGGAATTTATTATTGGCCGCAGGGCCAACACCGCCTGTGTGGGAGCTTTTAAAAAACTAGCCCCGGCGACACCTTGGTTCTTTACGGGATTATCCGGAGTGATCTGTGCTTTCTTTATTATGTTTTATTACACTTCGGTGGCTGGGTGGGTTTTTGCCTATATTTTTAAAGCCTTGACCGGAAAAATTGTAACCAGTGATCCGAAAATAGCCGAACAGGTTTTTTCCAGTTTAGTTACCAGTGTATGGTCCCCCTTAATCTGGCAATGGATTGTGCTCTTTGTGACGGGGGCTATTATTTTAGCCGGCGTTAAAAACGGCATCGAGCGAATGGCTAAGACCTTGCTACCCATACTTTTTCTTTTGTTAGTTATCTGTGTCATACGGGCCCTAACACTTCCCGGTGCCGCAGCAGGTGTGTCTTTTTTGTTTAGCCCGGATTTTTCTAAAATTACCGGCGCCACCATTCTGGCAGCCATGGGCTTAGCTTTCTTTAAACTTTCTGTTGGTATAGGTGTTATGACCACCTATGGCAGCTATATCGGCAGAGAGGAAAATCTGATTGGCACTGGGGTTAAGGTTGTTATCGCGGATACGATGGTTTCTGTATTGGCTGGTTTGGCCATCTTCCCAGCGGTGTTTGCCTTTGGTTTTAACCCAGATATGGGTCCGTCCTTACTTTTTATAACGATACCGATGGTTTTTAACGCCATGCCCTTCGGGCAAGTATTTTTAACCATCTTCTTTATTTTAGCTGCTATCGCTGCCATGGGCGCGATGATTTCCCTTTTTAACTCTCCTGTGGCTTATCTCACAGAGGACAGAGGCTGGTCCAGAACCAAAGCAACCATATTTACAGGGCTGGTTATGGCTGCCGTAGGCAGCACGGCGACCCTGTCCAACAGTTTGTTGGCTGATGTTCAGCTATTTAACCTGAATCTATTTAATTTTTACAGTTATTTAACAGATAATCTAATGATGCCCTTAACCGGTTTGTTTTTTGCCATATTTGCGGGATGGAAGCTTAGTCGTTGGGAGATTTTTGATGAAGTTTCGAATGGCGGTAGTTTAAATAATAGATCAAGGATAAGTTTTTACTTTGCTGCTATCCGCTTCGTGGCACCCATAGCGATCATCATTATTATTCTAAATGGGTTAGGCTTTATTAAATTATAGAATTGTTAGAAAAACTTCACCTTCCCAGGGTGGGGTTTTTTATGCGCTGGAAAAAGAAACTAAGAAAACCCGCGGTGACTCTTTGGGTTCGTTGCAGCAGGATGCCAGCTACCCTTTCAACCGAGGCAAGGCCTTTTTGCTGGATTAGTTCAGGCAGGTAATGGGATGAGATCCGGGCATTTTCCTTTACCCAACCGCAGGCGTGGGGTGCAACATGGTAAATACCTTCTAATCTTACGACAAAATCATGATAGTTGTCTCTGGACCAATCCTCAAAAAATTTATGACCGCTTAGTACCAGACCGCAGGCGTGATGGGGTACACACAAGTCCTGTAAAATGTGGCAGGCGGCACCCAAATAAAAAATAGATTTTTCCCGGTGTCCTGATTGCCAATATTTGATGGAACGCTCAAAATAATAGCTGCATTCCGTTGGTGCATCAGGGCCGTGCCAGAGGCCAGTGGCTTTAGCATGGTTATAATAATGACTAATGTTTTTAAAGCCCTGGTCACTCCAGTGGGACCCTCGGTTCAGTGCTTCCAAATAGGACTGAAGGATGCGACCTTCACCTTGAAGGCCATCTTTTTTTAATATCTCAAGGGCCTGTTGATTGCAAAAGTCATGGGTATTACGCGGTCGGTCAGTTTTTATAATAACCTGAAAGGGCAAGGTTAAGGATAACATAACCTTGGCACAGTTCCAGGTGGCGTGGGTTAATGTCATAGACTGTCACCTAATAAATGAAATAGACGTTCCAAAACATTATTCCCTCCAAATAGGAAAAATATGAAATAGGTGGTTAAGTCGGAAAGAAAGGAGGGACCAAAGGCCAAAATTGGCTTAGTCTGACAAAAAAGTTTATTTTTTTGGAAGGAAATTGGTACCTTTTGGCGAATTTGTTAATAAAATAAGAAGAACGCCGAATTTCATTGAAAACGGGGGAACCATTTTTATGGGGTTAACTACCATTGGTAGCGGGCAAACTTTCTGTCCGAACCCGTCAGCTAACTCCGTAGGTGTAGAAAGTGGGGAAAACATCATTGTCGTTGCTTAAAAAGATGGCAGTGCTGGCTAGCTCTGTGTGTATGGCCATAGTGGTGTGGGTTGGTTTTGCCGATGCAGCTCAGGTGACTGTACAAAGTGGTGATACATTGTGGTCCATTGCCAATCGTTGCGGAACCTCGGTGGAGAACGTTAAACAACTGAATAACCTCGAAAGTGATAGTTTGCAAATTGGCCAGGTGCTAGATGTGCCTGATCAATCAGCCAACCAGGCCGTTAGACCCCGTACCGAAGATCCCGAAACTTCCAGGGGTGTAGTAGACCGTGCCGTAGCCGTTTTAGATTATGCTAAGCAATATGTTGGTGTTAAATACCGTTCCGGTGGAGAAAGTCCTGCGGGTTTTGATTGTTCAGGCTATGTACGTTATGTTTTTAAAAACTTTGGTTTTGATTTGGTTCATACCGCCGCCGGTCAATATCATGCAGGTGTTGCCATTAAAAAAGCCGAGTTGCGACCAGGGGATCTAGTATTCTTTAATACCGGTGGTGCTGGTATTAACCATTCTGGTATTTATATGGGGAACAGTCAATTTATTCACTCCTCTTCCTCCCGTGGTATACGTATTGATTCTCTTTCTGATAGCTACTGGTCTCCTAAATATCGTGGGGCCAATCGAATTTTAAAGTAATAAGTTAAAGCCCTGGAGTAAGCTCCGGGGCTTTTATATTTAGCCATTAGCATAGTAGCCGTTAGCAGTTAGCTGCCTTGAAAAATGGCTTAGTCATTCGACGGTGCCAGGCACTTGCCCGCTGTTAGGTTATCTTAGTTTGAAGGGTTTTGCTGCGGCCAAGAGCCAGGCACCTGGTTGTAAAATACTTTGGGAAGGGTCTTTAGCTCATGGCCCATAGACAGTAGAAGACACCCAGCAGGGTGCCTTCTTTTAGCTTAGTAGGTAAATTCTATGGCGTCCGATTCCTCAATCTCGAAACCTTCCACGATATCTTCTGCAAACCATACGGTATAATCTTCATCATCTTCCAAACGGTCATCATCGTCTAGGGTAAGTGTTAACTTACTACCGCTAATGCTGGCAGCATCAATATCAAGTTCCTTATTCCCGGCCATTACATGGATGCCGGAACCATTGGCAGAGAAGTCGTCACCTTTTTGGATGGTCTGGTTAAATTCAATAACGATGGTGGTAGCATTGGTTGCTTTTACCTTATTAACAGCCAGTTCGGCAGCCTCGGTGGTAAAGCACCATTCTCCCTTTTTAAGGCCGGTGAAGACATGATCCTTAGTATCAGTTTCTACAAGAATACCATCGTTAATCGTAATGCAATACTTGGTGTTACTGTCCAGTTTTTTGTTGTTAGCCAATTTAATCTGCAGTTTGTCATTGTTTTTGGTGAAGACAACGGCGTACTCAATATTAGCAGCGACCCATTTCCCGCCACTGTACTTATACATGTTCACTGCATCAACTAAATCCTCTAAATCATTACCCTTTGTATAGCCCATCGCTTCTTCAAACCGAACGGTAAATTCCTTGGTGTCAACATCAATCTTAGCATTGTGGCTAGGGGTTAGTTTTTGAATGTAGTCTTCTGTTTGTTTTTCTTTATCGGTGTTATCCTCTAAATCAGCGACGTCAATGAAACGGCTGATCATCACCGCAAATTCACCCCTGGAAATGGGCTTAAAGGGATTTAAATAGCCATCCGGCGTACCTTTCATAATACCTTTATTATACATGGAGGCAACATATATTAATTCATCCTTCTTTAGTTGGTTAGCATCCTTAGCAAAGGAAAGCATCTCCTTTAAAGAGATATTTTCATCTCCGGCGGCACGACTTAACCACATGGCTACCTCAATACGAGTGGCTGGCTTATTGCCAAGCCATTTGGTTAGTTCCCAATCAGCAAGAATTCCTGCATCATAGGCTTGCAGTGGAGCCACACCCATCCAACTGGGGAAAATATTTTGAATCAATTCGGCTTTGTCGCTGTCGGTCCCTTGATGGTCTACCACTCTCATAATAATGGCAATGGCTTCGTTTTTTGATACGGATTGTTGGGGTTTAAAACTTTTATCCTCATAACCTTTCATTATACCCGTTAACTGTAGTTTTTCAATTTCATACTTGGCCCAATGGTTTTTAATATCTTTAAAGTTGCTAGTATAGGTATATTGCACCATTTTCTTTTGTAAGCCTGGTGCCACCTTCTTATCTTTTTTATCGTTGTCAGCCCAGGCAGCCCCTGCTAATAATGTTGAACACATACAAACTGTAAGGATAGTAGCTGTAATTTTAGCAATTTTTTTCAAAATCATTCTCCTTTCAAAGATCTTTAACAGTACACCTACTATTGGGGCGCCTCCAATAACGGGTGTTATCTTTGTTTTGTATTACGTGGTAAAAAATTAATATCAAGGGGTACCCAGTTTGGATTATTCGCAGGTCATTGATTCTAACTTTGCCATTGCCCTTAGAGGGCTAACAGCTAATGGCGAACAGCACTTTAAGCGTGACAAATATACCTCCCCGCCGTCATAGTTTGTAAGAGTAGGATCTATTTTTTCTGGTAATTTTGTTGCCTATATGTTAAACTTTGACTGATTTGCAAATCTATCTGTTAGGAGGCAAGCATATGAAAAGAATTGCGTTTTTTTTAATGATTATCCTTTCCTTAATCTTTGCTGGTTGTGTTGATAATACAAAGGAACAGCAACCTCAAAAACAAACCGGGACCCAATCCCAAGACCCGGCAAAGGGAAAGGTAAAGATTACGTTGTATTTTGCTAATGAAAATGCCGATGCCTTAGTACCAGTGGAACGGGAAATTGATAAGCCCAATGACATGGTGATTGCTCTGGTTAATGAGCTTAATAAGCCAGAAAAATATGCAGCAGTTTTACCCCAGGGAACAGAGTTAATCGACTATAAAGCCGAAGGTGATACCCTGATTCTTAACTTTAACCAGGCCTTTGTCAATTTACAGGGGTCCACCGGGGAGCTTATTACTGTAAATTCACTGGTTAATACACTAACGGAGCTACCCCAATACAAAAGTGTGAAGCTTTTGGTTGAGCAAAAGCCCCTGGAAACTGGGCATGCCATTTATGACCAACCGTTACCAAGAAATGAAAGTGTGATCCAGAAATAAGGCCGTCCCATTGGAAATTTTTGAATTTGCAGCCCCATCAAAAAGGAGTGCGGCTAAACTACTTGAAAGTAGTTGAGCCACACTCCTTTTTTGCATTGAAGAGCTAGTTATTTGTATTGGATTGTTCATACTCGAAGTGTAGTTTAATATCCTGTGTAAATTTACGACGACTCAGCTCTTTTAAGATATGATTTAAAAAGAATACCCCTAAGGATATAACCACACCAAAGAAATAGTTTTCCATGACCATCCCACCTTTGAAATTGATAACATAGAAACAAAAGGAAAGGAATAATTCTTTTTTGCTTCTATATTGTAAATAGAGGGGGTGTTTTTATGTTGTCTCCCAGTTTAGAAGATTACTTGGAAGAGATTTACCGTCTTAGTCAAAGTGGTCAATCCATACGGGTTACAGATATTGCTGCCTGCCTTACAGTCAGTTTGCCATCTGTCACCAGAGCCTTACAGAAACTAAATGAAAGCCAATACATTCATTATCGTCCCTATAAGGATATTGTCTTAACGAATAAAGGCAAGGAATTAGGACACTTTTTAGTAGAGAGAAATAGGATTATACGGGAGTTTTTACGTTTAATTGGTTCCCAGTGTGATGTGGCAGCTGAGGCGGAGGCAATGGAACACTATCTTTCTCTACCAACTGTAACGGCAATCATAAACTTTGTTAAATTCACGGAACAACATCCATCTTGGTTAGATGATTTTAGAAAATATAGCAAAGGGTAGTAATCCAACCGATTAAACCAGTCCCAAGAGTCTGGCAGATTGGGCAACGATAAAACATACTGCGCAGGCAATCGAGAGTGGAAGGATAGCCGCCAAGATGGTCCATTTAATGCTAGCTGATTCACGCCAGATGGTCCAAAGGGTCGTACTGCAGGGGAAATGCAATAGTGAAAACAACATCATACAAACCGCAGTGAGCCAGGTCCAACCGTGTTCAACCACAAATAATTGTTGCAATGCCTGGATACTGTTCAGTTCAAGCATGGTACCTGATGCCAGGTAACTCATGATTAAAATAGGCAATACAATTTCATTAGCCGGCAGGCCAAGAATGAAGGCTGTTAGGATAAAGCCGTCTAAACCGATAAGCTGACCAAAGGAATTAAAAAAGTTAGCAATATGGATCAGAATACTATGGTTACCCAGATCGATATTGGCCAACAGCCAAATAACAGCACCGGCCGGTGCCGCCATGCAAATGGCACGGCCCAGTACAAAAATTGTTCGATCAAAAATGGAACGGACAATAATTTTTGCCACCTGTGGTTTACGGTAGGGTGGAAGTTCCAAGGTAAAGGAAGAAGGTATTCCTTTTAATAGTGTTTTAGACAATAGCCAAGAAACAAACAAGGTCATGAGAATACCCAGCATTACCACCCCAACCACAATGAAGGTGGCACCAAAGGTAGTGCCTAGCCCCAAGACCAATAAACTGGCCAGGGCGATCAGGGTAGGAAAGCGTCCGTTACATGGCACAAAATTGTTCGTTAACATGGCAATCAATCGTTCGCGGGGAGATTCAATGATCCTGCAAGCAACAATACCAGCGGCGTTACAGCCGAAGCCCATACTCATGGTTAGGGCTTGCTTGCCGTGGGTACCAGCCTTTTTAAAAAAACGGTCAAGGTTAAAGGCTACCCTGGGTAGATAGCCCATATCTTCAAGCAGGGTAAAGCAGGGAAAGAAGATGGCCATTGGTGGCAGCATGACAGAGACAACCCAGGCCAAACTCCGGTAGACACCCTCAACAAAAAGGCCGTTAACCCATTCTGGTGCTTTCAGATAATGGCAAAAATCTGTTAACCGATCCTGAACCCAAAAAAGTCCTGTGGCCAATAACTCCGAGGGGTAATTTGCTCCGGTTATCGTAAGCCAGAAAATTGCACTTAATAATAGGAGCATGGAGGGGAAGCCCCAGACCCTAGAGGTTAAAATATCATCCAAAGTTCTATCCCAATCAATTCGGGGTTTTTCCTGTTGCCTGACAACGAGGTTGGTAATTTCCTCGGCTGCGTTATAAATACCAGCCACAATGGTATCATTAATGTTAATAGCCCCCTGGGGATTCAAATGCCTGGTCTGAGATAAAATATCATCTAATTTGCTGGAGCAATGCTGGTTCATGCCCAGGCTCACCCCCTGTTTTTGATCGGAAACCTTCCTCCTGGGGGAACATTTTCTTTAGCGCTTTAATGATTGCAGTGTCATTATCCAATAGTCGTAAGGCCAGCCAGCGGCTATTAAATTTTTCTCCAACTAACAGCCTAACTTGTGGTTCTATTTGTGCGATGGCCTTTTCCAGTGGTTCAGGGTACCGAACGATATAGGGATTGATTTTAATTGTTCCTTTGACCACATCTGTGATCGTGTTTGTTAATTGTTCCAAGCCCTCACCATCCCGGGCGGCAGTTGCCGCCACTGGCACACCTAAAATGTTGGCTAAGCCTTTGATGTCGACACTAATTTTCTTCTTTTTTGCTTCATCCATTAAATTTACACAGACCACGACCTTGGGGGTAATTTCAAGTACCTGTAACACCAGGTTTAAGTTTCTTTCGACACAGGTGGCGTCAATCACAACCACAGTGGCATCTGGTTTGTTGAAGCAGAGGTAGTCTCTGGCCACCTGTTCTTCTGCGGAGTTTGCAAGTAAGGAATAAGTACCGGGAAGGTCAATTAAATTATAGATCAAACCCTGGTTCATAAACTTACCCTCAGCCCTTATGACCGTTTTACCGGGCCAGTTACCTGTGTGTTGGTTTAGGCCGGTTAAAGCATTAAAAACAGTGCTTTTTCCGGTATTGGGGTTACCAGCCAGCGCAATTACATAATCAACTTTTGCCCGCCCCCGATGAAAGATTTCTCTTTTTGCCCTGGAACCACAGGACTGATTTGTCAAACCCATGTATTTAGTCCTCCTTGTAATTCACCATTATTTGAATGCTTTCTTCCTTTCTAAAGGCAATAACCGCACCTCTTATTTTATAAGCCTTAGGGTCTCCCGCAGGGCTTACCCGAAGGGTTTCGATCCTTGTGCCTGGCACCAGTCCCAGATCCAGCATTCTCCTTTTAGTGATACCCTCCGCCTCAATAGAATTTACGATTGCCCCTTTACCAACAGGCAATTGGTAAAGAGGAATAATTTGGCTTGTGCTAAGCGCTCCCTGAATTTCTTTCATCTAGACATCAACCTCCTAACTTAAATTACCCATAAACTTAGCCTTGGCTAACAATAGGATAAACAATTTAAGGCCGAAGAATTTACATTCTTGGATAACTCCCAATGTTGCCAGGGAACGGGACCCTACAAGCCCAAGGTCTACGGCTATTTTTTATGATAGTTAGTTAAAGCTAACTGTTATCGGTTACCTCATCTTATGTAGGAATGATTCACTAGGTCACCAGAAAGATTATAAAAAATAAAAAACCCCATCAGCGAAGGGGTTTTCTTTTATCTTTATTCGATTGTTTACCAAGGTAGATATAACCAATGATTGTCAACATGATAAAGATAAGACTAACCAACTGGGCGGCCCTCAGGGGACCAACCATTAAACTATCGGTCCGCAGGCCTTCAATAAAGAAACGGCCCAGGGAATATAGACCCAGATAGGTCATAAATAGCTGACCATAGGCATCGATCCTTTTCCGCCGCCACATAAGAAAGGCAAAAACTAGCAGGTTCCAAAGGGATTCATATAAAAAGGTAGGATGCCGGTAAGCTCCGTCAATGTACATGGCCCAGGGCAGGTTCGTGGGGTAGCCATAGGCCTCTTGGTTAAAATAGTTTCCCCAGCGTCCAATTGCCTGGCCCAAGGGGAAGCTGGGGGCAACTAGATCGCTTATTTGCCAAAAACGCAAGCCTCGTATTCGGGTAAAAAGGTATCCCGTAATAATTGCAGTGATCAACCCGCCGTGAATAGCCAAACCACCATGCCAAATTTTAAGTATTTCACTTAGATGCTGTCCATAGTAGCTCCACTCTAAAATCACGTAATACAGCCGGGCACCCAACCAGGAGAGGGGAGCACAGATTAAGACCATATCAATAATATCATCTTCTTTTACCCCTACCCGGCGAGCTTCACGGATGGCTAACCAAGTACCAAGCAGTACCGCTGCCATCATTAAAATGCCATACCAACGAATGGTAATGGGTCCCCAAGCAAAAAAGAAGGGGTCTACTTCGAAATGGGTCAAACTTTGTCATCCTTTCGAAAAAATCAAACTGACCTTATTATAACCTTGATCTGGCTTTTTGAAAAATTTTTCTCCATTAAAATATCCTAAAAACCACAAAGATTTGATTTTTCTTGTATTCTCGGTACTCTTATACTATAATTTTTCTGTTAGTCATTAAAGTATTAGCCATTCGTCATGGGCCGTGGGTCTTAGGGACTTAAACCATCAGCGATGTCATCCTGAGCGATAGCGAAGGATCTTTCCTATCCTTGGAAGGTTAGCCCCAAGATCCTTCGCTATCACTCAGGATGACGCTGGGTTTTCATTCTTTGATGGATCGTTAACGGCAAGGAAGTCTTTAGCCAATAGCTAACAGCAAAGGGCTAAAGGCTAAACGGAGGGACAAGCGTGCAAAAAGGTGTAATTATATTGGGACATGGCAGTAGATATCAAGAGGCAAATCGGGAAGTTTTTCAGATTACGGAGCAGGTTAAGACCGTAGAAACAGATGCTAAGGTAGAGACCGGTTTTCTCCAGTTTGCTGAACCAACCCTGCCCCAAATCGTGGAGGAAATGAATCAGCAGGGAGTTAAAGTGATCATTGTCGTCCCCTTGTTACTAACATGGGGAAGCCATATTCAACAAGACTTACCAATACTATTACAAGCACAAAAAAGGCTTTATCCCCATATTACCTTTCAGTTGGCACCGCACCTAGGGGTGGATCGAAGAATTGCAGAAATTATTTTGGATCGGGTTAACCAGGGCAAAGAAATAGGGATGGAAAATTAAGACGGATGGTAGGTCGGATGACCTATTTTTACATACTTTTGTTGATTTTTCGGAACTATAGGTACCCAAGCATCGTCAAAAAGATCGGGCATATTAGCCATTAGCGATTTAAAGACCAAATATTTTAGCTAAAAGGCTAAAAACTAAAAGCGATTGCATGTGATCATATATGTGATAATGTTAACATATGTCAACTTTATTACTTAGCTACACAGGTTAGACTACCCTGTAATGATGGGTAGGTGGCATGACAGGTGAGACCTACGGAGCTTTAGGGGAGATGATTTAGGCGTGGGTGATGTTATATATCCCGATGGGTCAAGAAGCAAGAATACTGTGATTTTACGTGGTTTTGCCGCAGCCCCGGGAACCTGTGGTGAGCTGGTACAAGGCACGATTAAAGGAGAATCTTACCTTATTACGTGTCCCATAGATTTCTGGAGTGAAGTTATAGTTGAGCTTAGCGAAAATGGTGACTATCATGGGTCACTGGACAAATCCTGTCGTGCACTGAAGATGACCTTAGAATACTTAGGAAAAAAGCATTCTTTGGTATCGATCAAAAGGAGTTCTATGCTGCCGGAGAGCAAAGGCATGGGCAGTAGTACTGCAGATATAGCCGCTGCTTGCTTGGCCACAGCCAGAGCCTTTGGACAGGAATTGGCACCAGAGATCATAGCCAAAATTGCCACAGCCATTGAACCAAGTGACGGTCAGATGTATCCTGGGATTACCCTCTGTAATCACTTTACCGGAGAAGCAAGAAAATATTTAGGTCAGGCCCCCCCACTTAAACTGGTCATTGCAGACCCTGGTGGCACAGTGGATACGATTCTCTTTAATAACCGTAAAGACCTGGCCAGTAAAAACTTTCAAAAGGAACCAATGGTAAGACAGGCGGTCGAACTGGTTACCCGAGGTCTGTTAACCGAGGATTGGGAAATGATGGGTCGGGGAGCTAGCATCAGTGCCCAAGCGAATCAGGTGGTAATGCCCAAACCTTATCTGGCCCAGTGGCGCAAATGGGCTTCAGAAATGAATGCCCTTGGTGTATTGGTGGCTCACAACGGGACAGTGATGGGTATGATTATGCGTCCAGACGGGGTGGTGGTGGAGGAAGCAGCCCAATATATTAAGGGAAAAAAACCAGACTGGAATGTTTGGCATACCTCAATGATTAGTGGTGGTTTAAAATAACGAAGGCTGAATGCTGATTTCAGGCACCTGGTTTTCATTAGAATTTGTCATCAAATGTTTATTTTCTAAGTGATGCTGTCAGGGGCTGATAAGCTAAAAGGAATTTACAAACTCCGGTTAACCGGAGTTTGTTTTTTATTTTAAAATAACGGAACTTATAGCGAAGGAAAGAGGAATTATCCAAGCAATGTTTAAATATTATCCACTATAAAACTTATTATGCTTTGGAGAAGGTGGTTAATTGAAGGCTACTTCACCCCAAAAAATATTTTTGGTCTCCTTTTTGTCTATGACCATTGCTATGGCCACATTAGCCTATGCCACCTATCAGGCCTGCTATAATATCTTGGTTAAGGATTTAGGCCTCAGGGCTCAATTTACAGCCCAGGTGGCAGCTAATCTTGTGGAAGTTGACCAGGAGCTAGTCCAAGAAATGCTGGGTCTGGATATCCTAAGTTCCCGCAACCATATTGAAGCCCTTGAATTTAAACGAAAAGTGGAGCCCCTTTTAAGATATAATGATATCAAGTATATATATGTTGAAACCAGGCTTACGGGTAATCAAATAAAATACTTCGTCAATCCCGACGAGGAAAAGATATTTAATGAGCCGCCTGGTACACCGATGGAGTATTTTTATGTTTTGACTAGCAGAGACGAGCGTGCCTACAGCAATCGGGATCGCTATGACGTTGGCAACGCTATTAGAGAAAAGGCCCATAATGGAAGGATTCCGACCTATGGTTTACCTGCCAGTGGCAAATGGGGCAGTGTGATCACCGGTTATCAACCGATATATGATTCGAAACATCGGTTTGTCGGCTTATTGGGAGTTGATATTGCCGGGGACTATTTTGACCAGTCAATTTGGTATGTAAAAAATATTATCATGGTCAGTTTTGGTATTATTGTGATGTTGGGCGGGGTGATTCTCTACCAAGCCTCCAAAACATTGAGTAAACCCATGTATATGGATCAATTAACCAAGTTGTTTAACCGAGAATATTTAAAAACACGGCTGGAAAGTGAGATTAGTCGGAGCCGTCGGAGCGGTAGACCCCTTAGTCTACTCATGTTGGATATAGATTATTTTAAAAGCGTTAATGATCGGTATGGCCACCAAAATGGTGATATTGTCCTAAAAAAAATATCGGAGGTTATTTTAATATCCATTAGGGAGGAAGATATTGCCTGCCGCTATGGTGGTGAAGAAATAGCGGTCATATTACCTGATATTGGACTGAGTGAAGCAACGATTGTGGCAGAAAGATTATGCAAAACCATTGAAACCACCTGTTTCTTTGTGGATCATCAGGAGGAACCCTTGCATACAACCACAAGTATCGGTGTAGCCCAGTGGTCAGAGCATGATACCATGGATAGTTTGATAAAGAAGGCCGATGATGCCCTATATCGGGCCAAGAAAAACGGGCGCAATCAATATCAGTGCTGTGGTGAACTAAAATAAAAAACTCCGGAATAACTTATCCCGGAGTTTTTTATTTTATTAGTAGTGGGTATCATAGGCATAAGAACATTGGCTAAAGAAATAAGTTGTGATAAAGTTTATGTGCAGAAAAAAATGGTAAACAATGATACCGGGGAGTGTTCTAAAGTGGTTGTAAAAGATAAGGAACAATTTAAAACCTCGATCCTGCAAGAACTGCCTGAGGATAAACCGATGCCCCTGTTGGATTTAGTTTTAAAGTTAAGATTAAAGCCCCAGGTTCTCCTTGCTGCGCTGCAGTCCTTGGTGGCAAACCATCACTTAAAAGTTGCCAGACTCAAAGTCAGTGGTGAAGAAGTAGAATCCGTGTGGTTAGCAAGAAATGAAGTGCCAGCCCAGGAATTGTCCGCCGCAGGGGAGGGAGATTGGAGCTACAGTCCTCAATTGGTGGCTGTTCGCCAGCGAAAATTAGCGGCCCTTTTAGGCGACGATACCAGGGGAAGAATATTACGTCTTTTAAGAGACGGAAAACCAAGAAACCTGACGCAAATCAAGCTAGAAATCGGAGATGAAGAACTACCCTCACTCCGCAATATGGACCAGGTTGTGGAACTGACCGATGGTACATTTACCCTCAGGGATACAACCCAGGGACAGGCTGAGTTGGAAAGGCGATACCGGGAACTAAAACTGCTTAAGGAAAAACACACTTTTCAAGAAAAAAAGCTCAAGGAAATCTTTGCTGAGGGCAATGCCTTGACCCGGGAAGAACTGGTAGAGGCCCTGGGCGGTGAGCTGCTGCCAAAGGTAAAGTTTCCCGTTATAAGATTGTTAAGCGGGCTTTATGCAGCCGCAGACAGCCCCGCAGCCTGGGCCGATACCGCTAATTATGTCACGAGAACGGGGCCTCTGACCCTGGATGATTTCGCTAGGAAGTTTCGCATTCATGGTACCCTGGCAGCTTCTCTACGTGCTGGCCGGGAAATTTCCCCTTTCCTTATATTGCCTAACAACCAGATAACCACAGTGGCAACACCCGAGGGAGAGGCTGAACTGGCCCGTCGGGAGATGGGGAAGGGTTTAAAAGAAAAACTACAGGGGATTTATGTACAGCAACCCTTCTTTACTCTAGGGCAGGTTTTAGAGCATCCTGAGCAAAGAGAAATCGTTACGAATATGATCCAAGCCGACGGGGCCTACCGGATTCATATCAATGGCGTGGGGCTGTGGACCTCTCCCTATCCCCATGAGCCTAAAACGATTGTGCAGGAATTAAAAAAATTAACGGGTATCCATTTGGAAAGCAACGAAGGGCAAGCTATCTTACCCCTGACTTGGCTTGCAGCCCGATCCATGACAGTGCCGGAAGCCGCGGACCGTTTAAGGCTGGGGGAAGAAGATATTTTAAACCTTTGTGAATTGGAGGAACTGGGTTCCTTCCGTCTGGGCAATAGTACCCGTCTTTGGCGGGATGAAGTTAAAGCAATAAAGTACCGTCCAGATTTACATAAAGTTGTTAAAAGGGCCACCAAATTAACCACCCTGGAGGCAGCCGATCTGCTGGATACCACACCGGAGCGGATTCGCAGGCTGGTACGGGAGGGCTACATTAATCCCGTGGGAGAGATTGAAGCAGAAAATGGCCGCATGGGTATTCTTGTTCGCCGGGGAGATATTCAAGCCATCAAAGAAAATTTTGCTGGCATTGAACATGAATGGTCCCTGGCTGCTAAACAACAAAGGCGGGAAGCTGCTCCGTCCACGACCCTTCGTAAAGAGAAACCACCGGCAGGTAAAAAAAGGCCCCGCAGGGCGGTAAATGCACCACCTCCGCTGGGACCGGTTTCACTGGACCCTTTCCAGGAGCAAGCGGTTCAGGCAGCCCTGGCTGGGCGTAATGTCCTGGTGGCTGCTCCCACCGGGACAGGTAAGACCGTGATTGCCGAGCGGCTCATTGAAGCAGTGATGGCCAGGGGAAAGTCAGCCGTTTATACATCACCTTTAAAGGCCTTAAGCAACCAAAAATTTGTTGATTTTCGTAATGTTTTTGGTCAGGATCAGGTGGGCTTAGTGACCGGGGATATAGCCATCAATGCCTATGCACCACTTTTAATCATGACTACAGAAATCTTTCGCAATCGTTGTTTTTCCGAACCGGAGGGTTTGTCCCATGTGGCCTGTGTGGTCTTTGATGAAATTCATTATTTAGACGACCCAGACAGGGGAACAGCTTGGGAGGAAAGTATCATCTTTGCTCCGCCCCATGTGAAGTTTCTAGGCCTATCGGCGACGGTACCAAATCTACATGAGATTTCAGATTGGATGAGTGAAGTACGGGATGAACCAGTGGAAGTGGTGGTGGAAACCAACCGAGCTGTACCACTGGCCATAAATTGGCTTAATTCAGAGGGGATTATCCTTGATGAAGATGAAGCCAGGGAATATATTGAGGAAGCGGTTCGCAAGCGGACCCAAGAGCGTAAAGCGGAACGGGCTGCCCGGGAATTGGCCAGGGAGCTAGCCAGGGAAGAAAACAATGACCAAGAAAACGGGAGGTGGAGGAAACGTGGAGCGGGCCGAAGCAGAAAATCCTTCCATCGCCATTGAGGCAGTGCAGGATAACCTGCCAGCGTTATATTTTGTTTTTGGTCGGGCACGTACCGAGGAATTAGCCTCAGAATTGGGGCGGGAATGGGACTTTTTATTCCCCGATGAAAAAAATCAGGTTTTGAAAGCAATTACAGATACGGAAAAGGATCACCCGGAAATATTTCAAAGGGGACACCGGAGAATCCTTCGTAAGCTGCTTCAGCAGGGGATTGGCTATCATCATGCAGGGCTGGCACCCGTTTTAAAAAACCTGGTGGAAAGGCTCTATGAGAATAGACTCCTTTGGGTGCTGTTTTGTACTGAAACCTTTGCTGCCGGTGTCAATTTCCCTGCTGCCACCACACTATTCCATTCCTGTCGCAAGTGGGACGGCAAAGAGTTTAGGACACTAATGAATAGGGAGTTTTTCCAAATGGCGGGCCGTGCCGGCCGCCGGGGTTTTGATCGTGTGGGGCATGTGTACATCCGCATTGACGACAAATTTCCAGACCAGACTGGTTTCTTTGATGAGACGGAGGTTGAATCGGTATATGGCCGCTTAACCATTTCCCCCAATACGGTATTGAGCTTGCTAAAATGGAAGACCGATGAGGAAATTGACCAGTTTTTAACCCAAAACTTTTCTGCTTATCAAGAAAGGCGATCGGAGCGGGAAATTAAAGCTTTGCTAAGTGATATTGACCATCAAGTGGGGCAAGCCAAGGGGTATTTTTGTGAATTCCGTGAGGATGCCACCTGTCCGTTACAACGCCGTAAAATGCTTCGGGAACAGAAAAGGTTAAGCTCGTCAAAATATAAAAATCGTCCCGGCTCCCAGGAAAGGCTCTATGAAATTAAACAAATCATGGGCAATCAAAAGGCCCAGCGTTGTCTGCATGAAATCTGCATGGATGCCAGAGACCAATTGGAAGCCTTAGGTTATCAGCGGGCTGGCTTAGTGGGTCAGATGAATGCCATTAAACAACAATCGAAGAAATATATCAACGAATATCATTCAGTTAAAAGCATTTTGGAAAGTTTAGGCTATATCAAGGAACGGGAGTTCTACCCCCGGGGCAATTTTGCCCTGGAAATGCATGTACAGGAGATTTTAGTAACGGAATTGGCCTTTTCCGGCTTGCTGGAAGACTTGCCCCTGGAGGTAGTGGCAGGGATATTGGCAGGGATCGATTATATCCCTGGTCGTCGTGAATTTGTACCAGCCCCGCCCTACGATCCAATGCCTGTTCAGGAAATTGTAGATGAACTGCTAGATGCTGGCGTACCACCCCAGTTTGCAGTTTGGTCCAGCACACCAGGCTTTGTTGCCCATGCCTGGTATACCGGGCAGGGTCTGGATTTCTTACTAGAAAATACCAGCTTACAGGAAGGTGATATTGTTTCCATCATTCGCCGCCTCATTGATTTACTTCGTCAAATTGATGATGCCAGTCATAGTAATCCATCCCTGCGGGAGCGAATCAAGGAAATGCGCCGGGCCATCGACAGAGACGAGGTGGCAGTAGTTTTCTAAAATCCCCTTCAAAATCCCCCTCTTCAGAGGGGGATTTTTTTAAATAACAAAACCAAATTACACCACCTGTCAGCTATTTGACGTATAGGACAGGATATTAATTTTAATTACTGGTTATTTTGTCATCCCAAGGCATGACCAAGATTATCATAGCTTGTCATAAAATATCCCTAAACGTTACTATTAAAATACCGCTTTGAAAAGTGGCAATATAAAAAAGTGAAAGGGGATATTCATGAAAAAGGCAATAAAATTGTTTTCTAGCTTAATGGTAGGTGCGTTTGCTTTTGTTCTTGCAGTTTCCGCTCCTGGCACCGGTTCCGCTGAAGCCTATGTGAGTTATAACAATACCACTAGCAGTAGCCCAAATTATAAAGTCTATAATACAACCAACTATCAATCTTATAATTACAACAATACCAAGCCTGCTACGAACACCCAAACAACTTACAACAAACCAACTTATAACCAACCGACCTATAACCAGCCTTCTGCCAACAACACAGGATCCGGCAATCAATCATCTGGTGTTGTGGTTTCCTCTGATGAGCAAGCCATGTTAAGCCTGATCAACAAAGAGCGTGCGGCTGCTGGCTTAAAGCCACTGTCCATGGATGCTGCGTTGACCCAAATTGCTCGGACCAAAGCTAAAGATATGGTTGATAACAACTATTTTTCCCATACCTCACCCACTTACGGTTCTCCCTTTGATATGATGAAAAAGAATGGTGTGGTTTATCACTATGCCGGGGAAAATTTAGCTGGGGCATCGAATGTAAATACCGCCCACGCTAATTTAATGAATTCCCCCAGCCACAAGGCCAATATCTTAAAACCCGAATATACCAAGGTGGGAATTGGTGTAGTAAGCGGCAGCAAGTATGGCAAGATCTATGTTCAAGAATTTAACGGTTAAAAATTTTTAGCCATCCGTTTTTGGGGGTCAGAGAAGGTTCGCTAATTAAATAAGTAAAGAGGCCACCGGCAGGCATATGGGTGGCCTCTTTACTTAATTTAATTGCCCAAAGGGGTTCCTACATAAGATTTTGCTCTTTATTCGTAATCTTTAAAAGATAGGCTGCTGCCACCATTTTTGCATTTATCACATCCGGGCTTTGCTTGGGGAGGATTTCCATTTGATCCTGTAGGGTACAACCTTCCCTGGAGCAGCGAAATAACTCTTCACTAATCACCTGCATGCTCTCCTGTTTTTCTGCATAGCTGATAGCGGAGGACAAGACATCTTTCAGCACATTGGACTGGGTTTCTTTGCTTAGATCCTCTGACACTCCTACCTTTAAACCTCGGCAAATGTCAATAAGGGCAACTAAAATATATTGTTCTGGTGTAGGAAACGGTGTGTTGGTGTCACTCATTTTATCCACTCCCAAATATTTTTCTTCAGTTTACCATATTTCTTCTTTAAATGGATAGCTTGGCCTTAATATACTTTTCCTTTGCTGCCGCAGGAGGGGAATATTTACAGTAAATTATATATTTATTTGCTGACTCTAAGGGAAAAATAAAAAAAAACAAATAAAGGGGGTTTTTAAAAATGACACTGCCCCAGGGTATGCGTTCGATCCTTGCCTATTTTCCTTCCAGTACCAAAGCAGAAGCAGCTATCCAGGAATTAAAACAAATGGGTATTGATGAGGTATCCTTAGACCGAATTTCCCGCTACGGAGTTAGTACCGATGCAGCAATCAATAACGGGTTAAATGCAGAAACACTAACTGGTTTAACCATTTTTTCTGCGAATACCAGTAATCTGGAGAACAACGATTCTAGAGTATTAATGGGGGCGGATCCCTCAAATTCTGGGATGGCCGCTGATAATTACGGTGTTGCCGGCGGTAAATCCTTTTTAGTAACCGTGGTGACAACCGACGAACTGGGTGACCGGGCGTTCCAAGTACTAAAAGAACACGGCGGCTCACTTTAAATCCTTTTCGGCAAAGGGAGGTGTTATGCATGGAAAGGCAAGTTAAAGACCTGGTTGAGGCGATGGCACCCAGGGAGGGTTCAGCCAACCGTTCCTTTACAGATGCCCAAATAGAAACCTTTCAGTCTGGCTATGTTGATAACTATGATGAAGCATTAGAAGTGCTAGAGAAAAAGGATTTTACCCTTTTGAGGAGTAATAACAAGGATAAGTATAAGTGAAAGCAGGGATAACCATTATCCGTCAGCCATCAGCCATCAGCCGTTAGCTGGTCGCTGCTGGCTGTTAGCATTTGGCCTTGGGCCATGAACCATGAACCATGGGACTTGGGTTTGTAGGGGCAGACCTCTGGTCGCCCGTTCCCTCGTTACTCAACGATTGTTCATCCCCTGCTGGTGGTTTCACCATATAATCGTTAAGGTTAGTGTAAAAATCACCTTGGATTGGTTACAATAAGAGGTAAGAAATGTTTATTTCTGGGGGGACGATGTTGAAGAAGGTAGTTAGCGTTAGTCTGGGATCATCGAAGCGAAATCATCTAGCTCAGGTGGAACTATTAGGTGAACAATTTGAAATCAGCCGGGTAGGTACCGACGGCGATATGTATAAAGCTAAATCCATTCTGCGGGAGTTGGATGGCAAGGTAGATGCAATAGGCCTGGGAGGTATTGATGTTTACCTATATGCTGGCAAGACCCGCTATGTTTTACAGGACGGGTTACGTTTGCTGGAAACAGTAAAAAAAACACCCGTTGTGGATGGCAGTGGCTTAAAAAATACCCTTGAACGCCAAACCGTTATTTTTATAAAAGAGCAGGGCTTGATCAAACAAAATACACGGGTATTAATGGTTAGCGCAATGGATCGTTTTGGCATGGCCGAGGCATTTTCCCAAAGTGGCTGTCAACTAACCATTGGTGACTTAATATTTGCCCTGGGTATTCCTATACCTATTTATAATTTAGATAAATTACATAGCATGGCGGAAAAATTAATGCCTATCATTTCCCGGCTGCCCTTTAAGCTTTTTTACCCCACTGGCCAACGACAGGAAAAACAACATAACAGTACCAAATACTCTAAATACTATGATGAGGCCCAAATAATAGCAGGGGATTATCATTTTATTTATAAATACTTGCCTGAGCGGCTAAAGGGACAAGTTATTTTGACGAATACAACTACACAGCAAGATGTGGAAGAATTGATGGAGCGAGGAGCCGGAGCACTGGTAACCACTACGCCAAGTATTCAAGGACGTACCTTTGGTACCAACGTCATGGAAGCGGTTTTCCTGGCACTTTTAAACAAAACCTGGGAAGAAGTCACAGTGGATGATTATACTCGGCTGCTAAAGGAACTAGACTGGCAACCCACGGTTACTTGGTTGAAAAAGGAGTCAAAAACAAGCCATCTGCCATCCGCTTCGATAAGGCCTTGAGCCATGCTTCTTGAGAGATCATCCGACCAGATCACGGTGAATAGCTAAGAGCTAAAGGAATATCCCCTAGCTCAAAAGCGGAAGGCCGATGACTAAAAGGCCCAAGGCTCATGGCCCAGGGCCATTATAAAAGAAACCAGGGGTATTTTTATAATCCCAGGGATCGATACATATTGCTGTCTACACAATTATCCATTGGGAGGTTGTGGGCTTTACGATACTTTTTAATGGCAGCTTCTAAACCATAGCCAAAGATACCATCAACCTGCATTTCGTAATAACCCAGCCTTTTTAAGGTGCGTTGGACCTCAAATACATCCGAACCTCTGGCACCACGCACCAATCGCCCATGTCCCTGCCCTGGAACACCAAAGGGGCTGCCAATCACATAGACAGGCGTACCCTGGGGAATCCAGGGATAAAGCTGTTCCACACTGGAATTGTGCATGCGAATGCAGCCGTGGCTGGCATAGCTGCCAATGGAAAATGGTTTATTGGTACCATGAATGCCAAAACTTCCCCAGGGAACATTTAGGCCCAACCAACGGGTACCAAAGCCAGTTCCCCAATGGGTAGATTTATGGACCACCTGCCAACTACCAACTGGTGAGGGCGTCTTGGGTTTGCCACAGGCGATATTAAACTGCTTATGGGGTTTGCCGTCAGAGAGCACGGTCAATTTGCGGGTAGTGGTATCTACAATAATTGCAATTTTACCACTGGGTGGCGGAGTTTCTTCCGCTTTGGTCACCGGTTGTTCCAGGGAGAGAGCCAAACCATGCCAAGTAGCCCAATTTACTATGCCATCAGCTTTTAAATCGTTGCTTTGTTGGAATTTTCGCAGGGCACTTTGGGTTTGGGCGTCATAAATACCATTCGTTGGCCCTTGGTAATAGTTTAAGGATTGAAGCTCTTGCTGGAGAGTTTTTACATCTTCTCCTTGCATCGGAGGGTTGGCTGGCATCAGTATTCGGTCAATATCTTCATTAACAGGGCAAAAATTTGGGTTTGTTGCATTTTCAGTGGCAGAACACATACCGGGATGAATAAATACGAGTGCAATAAATAATCCAATGGAAAAAATAAATTTAATCATAGCACCCTCCATGACAAATGTTTCGATAAACTAAATCTTTACCTAATTTCCGATCCTTATACCATCTTTCATGGTTTAAGTAAGGCACAGTTTTAGCTAATCCTACCTAAAATTACCGGAAGAGTTTGTTACAAAAACAAGAGGTTTTTCGTCAAATAGATAGAAATTATTATGCTATATAATTTTCCATAAATAGAAAAGGCTATAAAGTTAGTCTGTAATTTTCCTAGAAGGAAGGTAGATATGACTATTCATTTAAAATCATGCCGTTTTTATCGTTATGCCATTCTGGTGGGGCTGGGTTTAAGCCTACTCTTCAATCCCTTTGGGGCAGTGCAAGCGGCTGATGCAGCCCAGATGGCTATCGTCAATGGGGACAAAATCAATTTAAGGAGCGGCCCGGGAGCGAACACTGCTTTGGTAGGACAGTCGGATAAAGGAGCCCAATTACCCATATTAGCCAAAAATGGGGATTGGTATAAGGTACAGTTTAATGGCAAGGAGGCCTGGGTTGCAGGTTGGTTAGTCAATGTAAAAACAACCCCCACTACCAGTACACCTGGTAATAACACGGCAACGCCTCAGACAAATACAAAGGTTGCAGTAGTGAATGGGGATTCCCTAAATGTTCGGAACGGCCCCAGTACGACAAACAATGTAGTAGGCAATGTAAAAAAAGGGGAAAAATTAACGATCCTGGAGCAGAAAGGTGACTGGTACAAGGTACAGGGAACCAATATTACCGGTTGGGTAGCCAGTTGGTTAGTCACGGTTCAGAATAAACCGGATACTCCTCCCCCTGTGACAACACCCCCGGCCACGAGCAAGCCCACCACGGATAACCAAGTAGCAGTCATTAATACGGACAATTTAAACTTGCGTAGTGGGCCAGGAACCGATCACGGGGTGGCTGGACAGGTCAGCAGAGGTATTCGGTTGCCTATAATTAGCCGTTCTGGTCAGTGGGTACAGGTAAAACAAACCGATGGCTCCACGGCCTGGGTAGCAGGTTGGTTGGTGTCTGTGGTTGATCAGCCGGAACCTCCCCAGCCTAAACCAACTAGTTCAGGTGGTTATGCCTGGTTACCAAGCTTCCTCCCGGATGACCCGGATGACAATGAGAAAACCAATGAAAATACCCCGCCAGAGGACAAGCAGCACATACCAGGGGCAAAATTACTCGATGTTCAAGTGGTTGAAGAAGGAGACCACACCTATATCAATATTGTTAGTGATAAAGATATTAATCATAATACCTTTACACTATCAAATCCCTTTCGTTTTGTAGTAAATCTAAATGATGTTTCCTTAAATGATAAGCCATCAACCATCTCGGCCGAAACAGGGCTGGTGAGCCAAATCCGAACGGGTTATAATGAAGATCCCTATTACTCACGTTTGGTGATTGACTTAAAGGAGCAGGCCAGAGTGAAGGTCAGCCTAGCCAATGATAAAAAGTCCCTGACTCTGGATATCAGTAAAATTTCTTACAGTGATGGTATGGCAGGTAAAACTGTCTTCCTGGATGCCGGTCATGGTGGCAAAGACAACGGTGCCTCCGGTCAAAACGGTTTAAGGGAAAAAGATGTAAACCTTGATATTACCCTGAAGGTGGCGGACCTCTTAAAAAGGCAAGGAGCCAATGTTATTTTTAGCCGTGCCGATGATCAATTTATTGATCTGTATGAGAGGACCCGTATGGCCAATGAACAGAGTGCCGATATTTTTGTCAGTATCCACAGCAATGCCAACACGAACCGTAGCATTGCTGGAACCTCTACCTATTACTACGCTCCTTCCACCATACCAAATCTCTATCAACAAAAGGACGATCGTTATCGATTGGCCCAGGATGTTCAAAGGGAACTGGTGGCGACCCTGGGACGTCGTGATATTGGTGTATTGCAGTCCAATTTTGCGGTACTGCGTACCAGCATGATGCCCAGTATCCTGGTTGAAACAGCCTTTGTTTCCAATGCAGAGGAGGAGGCTTTGTTAGGGTCAGAGGAATTTAGAGAAAGGGCAGCAACTGCCATTGTTAATGGAATCAGTGCCTATTTTGATGGCAAATAGAAGCTGAAAGCGGACCCGGTGAATCAAACTCACCGGGTTCCTTTTTTGTTTAGGATGGAACACAGGGGGACGGTTCTTTTGTGTTGTTCTGTAGAACAACACAAAAGAACCGTCCCCCTGTGTTCCTGTTGCTCAGAATGACACCAATTTAAAGTTCATTATTCGATGCAATATAAAAATTAGTAGAAATTAATCGTTAAATAGGGAGGAAGAATTTCTAAAATGGGAGAAACTATTAGAAAAACTTGGCTCCCGCCATACCCTAAAAGGCATAACCTAAGGGTACAGGGCAAGTAGGCGGAAGCCTTAGCTTTTCTTATGCATGTCGGAAAGTTCATGAATTTTCGATGTGCGGAAAATCTGTTTTTTATAAAAGCTACTGTTAATTTAGGAGGTCTGCAGTTTTGGTTGAGGGGAAAAAACAATTAACTTTAGTGCTAGGCGTAATTGGGGCAGACGTTCACGCAGTGGGAAACCGAATACTTGAATATGCTTTCACGGAAGCGGGCTTTAAAGTAGTGAATATTGGTGTCATGGCTTCCCAAGAAGAATTTATCAATGCGGCAGTGGAAACCAATGCGAGTGCAATTCTTGTTTCTTCACTCTATGGTCACGGGGAAATTGATTGTCGGGGACTGAGAGAAAAAACCATTGAAGCAGGAATTGGCAATATCAAGTTGTATGTGGGTGGCAACCTGGTGGTGGGCAAACAGGATTGGCAAGAGGTGGAGAAGAAGTTTCTCGACATGGGCTTTAACAGGGCTTATCCACCGGGCACCATGCCCCAGGAAGCCATTGATGATTTAGCTAAGGATTTTGGTTTAACATGCTAAGGGGGTACAGGTATGGAACTGGCCCTATTAATTGACTTTGGCAGTACCTATACCAAGGTTACAGCGGTTAATGTAGAAACTGCCGAGGTTATGGTTACAGCCAAAGGACTTACCACGGTGGAGACGAATATTCTGGAAGGTCTCAATAAAGCCCTTGGGGAAATAAAACCTCATTTTGGCGGTGAACTACCCGAATTTCAGCACCGCTTGGCCTGCAGCAGTGCCGCCGGCGGCCTGCGCATGGTGGCCATAGGGCTGGTCAAGGAATTGACGGTGGAAGCTGCAAGGCAGGCGGCACTAGGTGCAGGTGCCAGGATACTGGGAGTCTATGCCCATCAATTAACCATGACGGAGATTGCAGAAATAGATAATCATCGGCCAGATATTATTCTGCTGGCCGGTGGTACCGATGGCGGTAATAAAGAAGTCCTCCTGCACAACGCGAATATGCTGGCCAAATTGAAAAGCGTCGCTACTATCGTTGTTGCCGGCAATAAATCCGCTGCGGATGAGGTGCAGGATAGATTACTGGCGGCAGGTAAAGATGTCAAAATCACAGCCAATGTTTTGCCTGAATTAAATAAGCTTAATGTTGAACCAGCCCGGGAGGCCATTCGGGTTACCTTCTTAGAAAAGATTGTTGAAGCAAAGGGCCTGCGCAGGGCGGAAAGCTATGTTCAGGGCGTGCTCATGCCTACCCCGGCGGCGGTTTTACATGCGGCAAAACTTCTGGCCACTGGTACCGAAGAAGAAGCTGGCCTGGGGGAATTATTGATTGTTGATATTGGAGGTGCCACCACAGATATTCATTCGGTGGCTGATGGTCACCCAAGTCGTTCCGGTGTTACCTATAAGGGCTTACCGGAACCCTTTGCCAAACGAACGGTGGAAGGAGATTTGGGTATGCGTGTCAGTGCCAGTTCCCTACTGGAGTCCGTAGGGACCCGTAGACTAGCCGCTGCAGCAGGTTTGCCTGAGGAAAAAGTCCTGGCCTATATCCAGCATGTACACAACCGTGTGGAGCAATTGCCAGACAATGAAGAACAATGGAAAATTGATACCACCATGGCCAGGTTAGCCACGGATCTAGCCATGTCCAGGCATGTGGGGACGTTGGAACAAGCCTGGACACCGATGGGGGCTATGTATATACAACATGGCAAAGATTTAACAGAGATACCTTTTCTAATTGGTACCGGCGGTGTCATCGTACAACACCCCAACCCCAAGGAAATCTTGGCGGGTGCCCTTTTTAAGCAAGATGAACCGATGGTGCTGCGACCCAAGCAGCCGAAATTAATGTTGGATAAAGAATATATCCTGGCCGCCGTAGGTCTCCTGGCCGAAGTAAAACCCACCGCAGCCCTAAGGCTGGCGAAAAAGTATCTAAAGCTTGTGATATAGGTCTTTGGGGTCGGCTATTAGCTAAAAGAAAAAAATCAAAGGCCAGGCCTTGCTATATAGAAAAGTCTATCGAAAACCGAAAGCCAAATGTCAAAAGCTACAAGCTAAAGACGAAAGGCTATAAGGAGTGTGAGATTCTTGCAATTAACCAATAAAAAGCTGGATTGGGATCAATTTTTGGAAATTCGTAAGGAGATACTCAACAGTTGGCCCACAGGACAAGAGGTTGATTTGGAAGAGGCCATCGCATATCAAGCCCAGATTCCTGCCAATCGACGGTTTGCGGAGAAATTGGCAGCGGCTAAAAAGGAAGGTGTTACCTTAGCCCAACCCAGGGCCGGTGTTGCCCTGGTGAGTGAACATATTGAGCTTTTGCGCTTTCTGGAAACAGAAGGGGAGGCAGACTTGCTGCCCACCACCATTGATAGTTATACCAGGCAGAACCGCTATAACGAAGCCCAGGCTGGGATTGACGAAAGTCGTGTGGTGGGGCGTTCGATGTTAAATGGTTTTCCGGCGGTTAACCACGGTGTTGTGGCCTGCCGTCAGGTGGT
The DNA here is from genome assembly GCF_982386235.1 of Desulfotomaculum sp. Classification (NCBI taxonomy): domain Bacteria; kingdom Bacillati; phylum Bacillota; class Clostridia; order Eubacteriales; family Desulfotomaculaceae; genus Desulfotomaculum; species Desulfotomaculum sp. The sequence continues at coordinate 111,040 of NZ_CEVWQM010000005.1, forward strand.
GGAAGCTTTAAAGTCCCCGGTACAGGTTCGTCATGGCACTCCCGATGCTCGGCTATTAACAGAAATTTCTTTGGCAGGGGGTTTTACAGCCTATGAAGGAGGCGGTATCTCCTACAATATTCCCTATGCCAAGGAAGTTCCCTTGGAGCGGTCTATTCGAGATTGGCAATATGCCGATCGATTGGTGGGATATTATGAAGAGAGGGGCATTTCGATCAATCGTGAGCCCTTCGGTCCCTTGACAGGCACACTTGTGCCGCCAAGTATTTCCCACAGTATTGCCATTATTGAGGCACTGCTGGCTGCAGAACAGGGTGTTAAGAGTTTAACGCTGGGCTATGGTCAGTGCGGCAACCTCATTCAAGATGTGGCGGCCATTCGCTCCCTGGAGGAATTGGCCGAAGAATACCTCTCTCGTTTTGGCTACTTAGATACGGTAATCACAACGGTTTTCCACCAATGGATGGGCGGTTTCCCCCAGGACGAGAGCAAAGCCTTTGGTGTAATTAGCTGGGGTGCAGCCACTGCGGCCCTGGCCAAGGCCACGAAGGTTATTGTTAAGACACCCCACGAAGCAATGGGCATTCCTACCAAGGAAGCCAATGCGGCCGGTATTAAAGCCACAAAGCAGGTATTAAATATGTTAAAGGATCAACCCCTGATGAAATCCCAGGAGCTAAAGGATGAAAAGGAGTTAATCAAAGCCGAGACCAGGGCTATCCTGGAAAAACTCTTGGATTTTGGCCAGGGAGATATTGCGGTTGGTACTGTCCGTGGTTTTCAAGCAGGGCTCATTGATGTGCCCTTTGCCCCGAGCCGTTTCAATGCCGGTAAGCTGCTTCCGGCCAGGGATAGCCTTGGGGCCGTTCGCTTGTTAGACTTTGGCAATCTACCCTTTGGTGAAGATATCAAGGATATGCACCGGGAAAAAATAGCTGCCAGAGGAAAATCCGAAGGCAGGGAACCCAGCTTCCAAATGGTCATTGATGATATCTATGCCATTGGTAAGGGTATGCTGGTGGGTAAGGCAAGATAAGATAGCAAATGATTATGGAGGCACAAAGCGATGAAAATAACCGGGGCTGTTGTTTCGCCGGGCTTAACAGGTTTTTACTTTGATGACCAGAAGGCCATCAAGCTGGGACGGGAACACGATGGGTTTGCCTACCTGGGTGAACCGGTTACCACAGGTTTTTCGAAGGTTCGTCAACGGGGAGAAGCCATTTCTGTGCTGCTGCTGCTGGAAAATGGTGCTGTGGCCTATGGTGATTGTGCAGCGGTACAATACTCTGGGGCCGGCGGCAGGGACCCCTTGTTTTTAGCCAGTGATTTTATCCCTGTGCTGGAGCAGGAAATTTTTCCCAAGCTCATTGGGCGGGAGGTTACAGGCTTTCGGGCCTTGGCCGAGGAGTTTGATCAGTTAACCCGCCCCGATGGCAGCCGTTATCATACGGCCCTGCGTTATGGCGTAACCCAGGCTTTACTGGATGCTGCGGCCAAAGCAGCCCGGTGCACCATGGCGGAGGTGGTGGGCAGGGAATACAATTGCCAATTAACAGACAACCAGGTGCCTATTTTTTGTCAAACCGGTGATGAACGTTATGACAATGCAGATAAAATTATTATCAAAAGAGCGGACGTATTGCCCCATGGCTTAATTAATAACGTAGAGGAAAAGTTAGGGCAGCATGGAGAGAAGCTGCTGGAGTATGTGACCTGGCTAAGGGAGCGTTGCCAGCAGCTGGCCGATGATAACTACACGCCCATTTTGCATATCGACGTTTATGGTACCGTTGGCCAGGCCTTTCAGGAAAACCTCCCTCGCATGGCGGATTACTTGGCCCAGTTGGAATTGGCTGCATCACCCTTGAAACTGCGCATTGAAGGTCCGCTGGATCAGGGCAGTAAACCGGCGCAAATCCAAGCATTGGCAGAGTTGCGGCGATTGTTAGAGCAGCGGCAGATTAATGTGGAGATTGTGGCAGATGAATGGTGCAATACCCTGGAGGATATCCGGGAGTTTGTGGATGCCAAAGCAGGGCATATGGTGCAGATTAAAACACCGGATCTAGGTGGTATTAATAATACCATTGAAGCCATCTTATACGCTAAAGAGCGGGGCATTGGAGCCTACCTGGGTGGTACTTGCAATGAGACCGATCGTTCAGCACAGGTTTGCGTTCATATTGGTATCGCTACCCAGCCGGATCAAATGCTGGCCAAGCCGGGCATGGGTGTGGATGAGGGTTTCATGATTATCTACAATGAAATGAACCGCACGCTGGCTCTGCTCCGGGCTAAGGGGGTAATTTAGTCTGTGCGGAAGATAGGAATGACCACCACCATTCCGGCGGAGGTGGTTTATGCCGCTGGTCTTATACCAGTGGATCTCAACAACATTTTTATTGGCCATGAAAATCCACAGTCATTGGTGGAAGAAGCAGAGGTGGCGGGCTATCCGCGTAACCTCTGTTCCTGGATCAAAGGACTTTATTCCACCACCATGCAGAGTGACGACATTCAAACCATTGTCGCCGTCACTCAGGGAGATTGCAGCAATACACACGCTCTTATGGAAACCTTGGAAATGGCCGGAGTCAATGTAATACCCTTTGCTTTTCCCTTTGACCGGGATTATGATTTGTTAAAATTGCAAATGGAAAAACTAATGGCTGCCCTGGGAACCACTTGGGATAAGGTTTACCAGGCTAAGAAAAGAATGGATGCAGCCAGAAGCAAAGTACATGAACTTGATCGCTTAACCTGGCAGGGTGATCGTGTTAGGGGCTGGGATAACCATTTGTTCCAGGTCTGCTGTAGTGATCTGGAAGGAGACCCCGAGGGTTTTGGACGCCGGGTGGATCAGTATCTAGCAGAACTGCCAAACAAGCCTCCCATCAAAGCCAAGGTAAGGCTGGCCTATATCGGGGTGCCGCCCATTATGGATGATTTGTATGACTATGTGGAGGAGCGGGGAGCCAGAGTGGTCTTTAATGAGGTGCAGCGGCAGTTTGCCATGCCCTTTGACACCGATGATATTGTGGAGCAGTATCGATTATACAGCTACCCCTATGGAATATTCTATCGCTTAGAAGATATTAGCAGGGAATTGGAGAAACGGCAGGTAGATGGGGTCATTCACTATGCCCAAAGTTTTTGCTACCGCCAGATTGAAGATTTAATTATTCGGAAGAAATTAAAATACCCCATTCTTACCATGGAGGGGGATAAACCCAATAAACTGGATGCCCGCACCCGGATGCGGCTGGATGCCTTTTTGGATATGCTGAGGTGATATCTTGATTTGTGGTATTGATTTAGGTAGTAGAAATGTAAAAATAGCCCTTATGGAACAAGAAGGCAGCTTTTCCTTTCATCGGTTTGACACCGTTTCTTTTTACCGTGAACATGGTAAAAGTGTCAACGGGGAATTACAGGTGGATTTCGAGGCCCTGGGCTTAGGCGTGCCAAAGAAAATCGTGGCCACAGGCTATGGTCGGCAGACGATTAATCTGAAGGGTGCAGAGATCGTGCCAGAGATTAAGGCCCACGTGCTAGGTGCCATCTACCAAACCGGACTCCAGGAATTTACCCTGCTCGATTTAGGCGGCCAGGATAGCAAGGTGGTTCTGGTTGCCCGGGGTAAAATGATGGATTTTCAAACCAACGATAAATGTGCCGCCAGTACCGGCCGCTACCTGGAAAACATGGCGGCGGTACTAGACATTAAGATGGAGGAACTAGCCAGCTATGATGAAAACCCAGTGGACCTAAGCTCAACCTGTGCCATCTTTGGGGAAACGGAGTTAATCGGCAAAGTAGTGGAAGGGCACCCCATTGCTCACCTGGGGGCAGGGGTAAACTACACCATTTTTAAAAGAATTAGGCCAATGTTAACCAAGCTGCTCACCAACACCATCGTCTTCACTGGCGGTGTTGCCCATAATCAGGCTCTGGTTAAAATAATAGAAAGAGAAATGAAAGTACCCGTCCTAGTACCCAAATACCCCCAATACAACGGAGCCATTGGCTGTATAGCCTTTGCTCTTGGGTAGTCCTTAGAACAAAAAACTGCGAGGTGTCACCAATTTGAAACTCACCGTTCTTGGCTGCTGGGCACCTTACCCCAGGGTTAGTGGTGCCTGCTCCGGTTATCTGGTACAAGATATGGGGCAGAATCTGCTAATTGATGCTGGTAATGGTGTGCTGAGCAAAATGCTGCAGCATATTAATATTGAGGATCTGGATGCTGTGGTGCTAAGCCACCTGCACCCGGACCATATGATGGATATCTATTGCCTGAGACATGCCATTGAGTCTGCCAACCGGGAAGGGCGTATGAACAGGATTGTGCCCCTGTTCATGCCCACTGGCCCGGCGGAGGATTTTAACAGGATCATGGGCTTTACCAAGGCCTTTCAGGTGCAGATAATTGACGAAATGCCTGAGCCCAGGGAAACAATCCTCGCTGGTTTAAAGATAACCTTTGTACCAGGCAAACACAATCTGCCAGTGTACAGTTTAGCGGTTAAGGGAACGAGGAGACTTGTTTTCTCCGGGGATACCGCCTATAATGAGGATTTAATTAAACTAACAACCGGAGCAGACTTACTTCTCTGTGAGGCCAGCGGCCTCGATAAAGATGCAGACTACCTCAAAGATAATCATCTGACTGCCCGTCAAGCTGGCCAAACAGCCGCCGCAGCTAATGCCAAGCGGTTAATGATTACCCACTTTTACCCTGAATATGTCCTTTCCGAATTGCAAAGGCAGGCTGAGGAGGGATTCGGGCAAACTACGGAATTGGCCAGGGAAGGAGCTACCATCGAGATTTAAAGGGGGAGAAGCATTGCCAGTGTCCATTATTCATGAGTACTTAATGCATGCGGTCTATTTTGCACCCAGGGGACGCTACCGATTGCTGGCCCTGGGCGGCAGCTTGTCTCACCGCTACCTCAGCCCGGGGGATCTCTTAATTGGTTTTGTGGGAGATGCCGGAGCGGGCAAATCACTTCTTATAAGAGGGATGTTTCCTGGGCTAGAACTTACCAATGATGATGATGGAATCAATGTACGCCCATTGCCCCTGCTGGATGATTTTGAGAGAAAACATTTTCGTAGTCGAACTTATCACTTGGATGTACGGTTTGAAATGGCCTTTACCCAGCCTTGGACCATTGTAGAGGCTATAAAAGAGGCCATTAAACATGACAGGCGTGTTATTATCGAGCATTTTGATCTGATCTATCCGATGCTGAAAAGGAATGCACAAATATTGATTGGTATCGGCGAGGAAGTGATTGTCACCAGACCCAACATTTTTGGACCGGAGCCCCAGGAAATTGTAGATATCGTCTATGAATCACTGATCTATAGAAAAATGGCCCATACCGCTGAGGATATTACCGGGTTGGTATTGGAGCATGAATTTGGCATTAAATGCCCCAAGTCCCACAACGATATTAAGCACGGTTTTGTTATAGAATTTGGCGAGAAACCAACTCTGGATCTTGATGCATTGGAAAACAGAGTAAAAGCAATTATTGATAAGGATTTTTGTATTTACTACCACGATGAAACAAATATTAAAGTAGGGGAAAACCTGATCTTTCCTTGTACAGGTCCACGGTTGCATGTGAAAAAAACCAGTGAAATTATTAATTTCCGTCTGGTGAAGGAATTTATCTGGGACCCCATGGATGAACTTTATGGCCTGGTAGGTTTAGTTGGCTCTGTGGATGAAGGGAATAGCCCCGCGGCACCACCAGACCAGTTCCAGCTTATCCGAAGGGCCCGGGGGCGATCCAAAGCGGTTACATAAGGAGGCAAATACAGTTGGAGAGAGTTGACGGAAGAAAGCAGAATCAAATACGCCCGGTGAATATGACACCCAATTATAACAAGTATGCGGAGGGATCCGTTTTAATCGAGGTGGGGGATACCCGAGTTATTTGCACTGCCACTGTAGAAGAGAGGGTGCCGCCTTTTTTAAAGGGGCAGGGTAAAGGCTGGGTTACTGCCGAATATTCCATGATTCCCCGGGCGACCGGCAGCCGCACAGTAAGAGAAGCTGCCAGAGGCAAATTGGGTGGTCGGACCATGGAAATACAACGATTAATTGGCCGCGCCCTTCGCTCGGTGGTGGATCTCGAGGCTCTGGGTGAGAGGACCCTTACGCTGGATTGTGATGTTATCCAGGCCGATGGGGGTACTCGTACTGCATCCATTACCGGGGCCTATGTGGCCATGATTTTTGCCTTGAACAAATTAGTGGAACAAGGTATGCTAAAGAAAATACCAGTGCGAGATTTTATCGCTGCCACCAGTGTAGGAATCGTTAGTGGTAAACCAATCATTGATTTATGCTATGCAGAGGATTCTGCCGCAGAAGTCGATATGAATGTGGTCATGACAGGAGCAGGTCGTTTTATTGAAATACAAGGTACCGGTGAGGAAGCAACCTTTTCCAGGGACGAAATGAATAAGTTGTTGGATTTAGCCACGGCTGGCATTCAAGAATTAAATAATGTGCAGCGCCAGGTACTGGGTGATATCTCTGCCAAGATAGGGTAGGTGTCAGGTTTTGAAATTGGTCTTAGCAACCAACAATCAAGGAAAAGTTAAAGAATTAGATGAAATGTTAAAACCCCTTGGTTTTCACGTCATTCCCATCGGCGAATATCCTGGGTTTAAAGAGGTGGAGGAAGACGGGGAGACCTTTGCCGATAATGCTATAAAAAAGGCGAAAGCTGCGGCTGAATTCACAGGAGAGCTAGCCCTGGCAGATGATTCTGGCTTAGAAGTGGATGCATTGAATGGTGCACCTGGGGTACATTCTGCCCGTTTTGCCGGGGAACCTAAGGACGATGCTGCAAATAACGCCAAATTATTACGGATGTTGGATAATATCCCCCCAGAGAAACGCACGGCCAGGTTCCGCTGCGCCATTGCCATTGTTGAACCTAACGGCACAACCCAGACAACGGATGGTACCTGTGAGGGGTTAATTCTAAGGGAATTAAAGGGTGAAGGTGGTTTTGGCTACGACCCCCTCTTTTATGTGCCGGAATATAAACAGACCTTTGCGGAATTAAATTTAGAAAACAAAAACTCCATCAGTCACCGGGGGAAAGCCCTCATAAAAGCGATGGAACTTTTGAAAAGCCTTTATATTTAATCAGGAGGGCTAAGTTTTGCGAATTTTGGTTGTATCGGATACCCATGGACAACTGGATGTTATTTATAACATCACCCAATATATTGGTGACGTGGACCTAATCCTGCACGCCGGTGACCATTACCGGGATTGTGATAAGCTGGCCTATACCCTGGAAATACCCGCCAGAGGTGTGCGGGGCAACTGTGATTACGCAGGAGATGGTCCACTGGAGGATATTTTAATTGTAGATGGCCTGAAAATTTTTATAACCCACGGTCACCGTCATGGCGTAAAATATGGCACCGACACCATAATCAAAAGGGCCAAGGAATTAGGGGCAAAGGTGGCCATTTATGGGCATACCCATGTTTCCGATTTCCGAGTGGTCGATGACATTGTTATTATGAACCCAGGAAGTCCAGTACAGCCAAGGGGACGCAAAAGGCCCTCGGTTGGACTCATCGATATACAGGATGAAGAAATTGATATAGAGATTTTCTTTATCGACTACTTTTTCCCATAAAAATAAACTGTTTTGGAGCACAGGGGGACGGTTCTTTTGTGTTGGTCTAGAACAACACAAAAGAACCGTCCCCCTGTGCTCCTGTGCCCTCCGTTTTATTTGTCGGTGGGTCGAAAAAGAAATATTGACAATCGCTGTGGATTTGATATAATAATATTCGTTCCGGTGAACAAGCAAATGCAATTAAGTAATGCGGGTGTAGCTCAATGGTAGAGCGTCGGCCTTCCAAGCCGATTACGTGGGTTCGATTCCCATCACCCGCTCCATAAGATGACTTTTTTGGAGCTTAACCATAATTTGTCCGTTTTGGACAAGTTATGGTTTGGTTTTTTTTTAGAACATTTAAAGGCTCTTAGCTTGTCGCAACGATTGATAACTCTGTATGATCGGTCTTTATGACTAGGAAAGCGTAGTAAGCAGACGATTGACAGAGAAAAAGAAACCCTTTAGCGAATAAAATATTAAATTACCACCCGACTCCCTCAGACGGTAGTTTAGTAACTTTTCTCTGGTTTTGTTAATAATCTGAAATTTGTTAGAATAATTATTAGTTAGCGAGAAAACTTCGCTTTAAATTTTATAAAGGAGAGTGATCCCATTACCATGGGTGACGACACGTCATTCAGTATGCTTTTGGCATTACAGGTCCTGTTGGCATTGTTTTTAGTCTTTCTCAACGGTGTTTTTGTGGCTGCAGAGTTTTCCTTTGTGAAAGTTAGGCACACTCGACTGGCCCAACTGGTGGCTGAAGGAAATCGTCAGGCCAAGAGCGCCCAAATCTGTGTCAACAACATCGATGCTTACCTATCGGTTTGCCAACTGGGAATTACCCTGTCAAGCTTGGGTCTAGGGTGGCTGGGAGAGCCGTTGGTAGCCAAATTTTTAGAGCCGGTACTGCATTTCATAGGAGTAACCTCCGTTGCAGCGGTCCACACCATTTCCTTCATCATTGCCTTTGCTTTGGTGACCTTTATGCATGTGGTTTTTGGGGAGTTGGTACCAAAATCACTGGCCATTCAAAAGGCGGAGAGTGTAACACTATGGTTAGCTGGGCCGATGCGTCTATTTTATGTCATCTTCTACCCCGGCATTGTGATTTTTAATGGCACTGCCAACTGGATCCTTCGCCGAATGGGGGTGCAACCAGCCAGTGAGCATGAAGAAAGTCACAGTGAAGAAGAATTGCAGATGTTGGTCTCCGAAAGTTACAAAGGTGGGCATTTGGATAAAAATGAATGGCGCTTACTCCAGAATGTTTTTGAATTCGAAAATAGAGTGGCCAGGGAAGTAATCGTCCCCCGTCCAGAGGTTGTCTTCTTGGATTGCAAAAAAAATCTGGAGGAAAACCTGGCCTTAGCTCGTCAAACCGAGCATACACGCTATCCTTTGATGGATGGGGATAGCGACCATGTGGTTGGCCTAGTGCATATTAAAGATTTATTTAGGTTGGCACCAGGAACGAGCATCGACAAAGTAAAACGGCCTATTATGATGGTACCCGAAGGCGTTTCGCTGGATCGGTTGCTTAGAGAATTTCAACAAAATCATCAACAAATGGCCCTCGTAGTGGATGAGTATGGCGGCACCAGTGGAATCATTACAATGGAAAACGTGCTTGAAGAACTGGTGGGCGATATCCAGGACGAATTTGATCAAGAACAACCACAGGTTGCCCCTATTGAAGAGGGTACGTTTATGGTGAATGGCCGTATATTACTAGAAGAAGCCACGGAATTATTCAAGTTACCCGTGGATGAAGAGGAAGAATATGATACCTTGGGTGGCTTTGTCTTTGGCAGATTGGGTAAGCGGCCGAAGGTAGGTGATGTGGTGGAATTGCCCGAACACAAACTAGAAGTTGTGGAGATGCAAGGCCTGCGCATTCACCGCATACGCTTAAATATTTTAAATAGCAATTTGCGGGAAGATAGCAATGTTGCTTCATAGATACCAAAGGAGAGCCTGTTCTTGATGAATAGGCCCTCCCTTTTTGATTACTTTTTCACCACCAAGGTCAATGCATATTTTTAATATAGCTTACAAGGCACCTAAAAAGGGGCTTTTACACAAAATGCACTATAACGCAGAACTGTACACTTTCGTGGTAATTTTGTATAATAGATGTTGAAGTGAAGATCCAATTTATCAAGGAACAATTTAAGAAACGGAAGCAACCATTCATTCCCCTCAGCCACTTATCACTAATTAGGTCAGCAGCATGGCCAGTCGGCAAAGGTTTTCTGCAAAATACAGCCCTTATGCAGTCCTTAATGATATACTTTAGTGAGGCAGAGCCTTTTAAATTGAAGGAGCGTGTGAGGGTACCTATGTTTAAAATTTTGGATCATTTGGAGTAGGCACAGCGAAGGCCGCCTGGTATTAGGCCATGAGATGTGTAGGGTTCTTATTTTGCAGAATGAGGGGGAGCTAGTGATATTCAAGAAGTATAAGGAAAGGTTTTTCAAGCTCATTAGTATTCGTGACTGCCCATATAAACTGGCAAAAAGCATTTCTTTGGGTTTTTTCTTAGCCCTGCTGCCCTTGCCGGGTTTGAATTTGGCAGTAGGTGTAATTCTAGCGAAGTTGTTTAGACTCAACGTGGTGGCCACAACGATACCAGCTGTACTTTTAACCTATGTTTCTCCCTTTTTATACTATTTTAATTACAAAACAGGTGCTTTGTTTATCCACTCCGGCGAAAAACCACCGCAGGAGTTTGTCTATGACCTTTCCTTTTGGGAGAAGATTGCTAATTTCTTTGCCCAGGCAGGCCCAGCCTATTTGCTAGGCAGTGCCATTAATGCTACGCTGGCGGCATTTTTATCATATTTCATTTTCCTTTACTTTTATAAAAAAGCTTTTCCCCTTTTTGTCAAGAAAATTGGTTTATGGAAGGTTAGAAGGCATATAAAAGAGAAGGACGCTTCTATGTTCAGAATAAGCAATTGGAAGAATCTTAAGTAATGGGTTGGTATGAGTACATGAGAAGTGCCTGGGGTTTAGAACCTCGGGCATTTTGACCTTATATGCTGTACGGAAAAACCACCCATTTGACGGTATGTTTATCATACGATATAGTTAAACCCATGAAACGATGAGGACTAATTTGCACCGAGAGATTATATTACAACACTAAAGGGGTTTGCCATGAGAATTTGGTTTTCAATTATTTTAATTATATACTCTGTCTCGAACTTTCTAATTGGGAGACAACTTTATGATTTATTGAAAATAAATAAATTGGTTTATTGGCCAATCTTTATTTTAATAGCCCTTTCCCCCTGTTGGGACGTTTCAGTGCCATAAGCGTCTTTGAAAAGATAGGCAATTATTGGATGGTCTTTTTCTATTTTGCTACCTTTGTGGCAGTACTTGGTCTTTTTATTAAACATAAACCCTTTATCCTTGGCTGCTACTTATTAATCTTTTTGGCTATTTTCTATGGATCTTTTCAGGCTAAAAATATAAAGGCCGAGCACTATGATATTACGATACCCAAGCAGGCAAATGACCTACGAATCGTCTTGCTATCGGATATCCATATTGATAAACAAAAGAGCCAAGGCTTTGTGGCTAAAATGGTTGAAGATATTAATGCTTTAAACCCGGATATAGTAGTTTTAGCGGGGGATATTTTCGATGACAGGGATATTAACTCTCTAAAAAGGGAGCAAGAGACCTTAAAGGGGATCCATGCAAAATATGGGGTATACGGAGTTTTGGGTAATCATGAATACTACACTGGTAATCTAGATGAAAGTTTGGCTATCTTTAAAGATGCCAATATAACGATACTGAGGGATGAGGTTGTTGAGGCGGCAGGAATTTATATCGTTGGTCGTGAGGATGTTTCCAGAAAAAGAAAGAATTTGCAAGACATTTTACAGCATGTAAATAAGGAGAAACCCATCATATTGCTGGATCACCAACCGGTGGCCTTCGATGAAGCAAGGGAAAATGGAGTTGATTTGCAACTCTCTGGCCATACTCACAGGGGGCAATTTTTTCCAAACCAACTCATTACGAAGAGGGTTTATGCCGTGGATTATGGTTACCTGGCGATGGATACGTTGCAAGTTATCGTTTCGTCTGGCTATGGTACCTGGGGACCGCCTGTACGCATCGGTACCCAGTCAGAAATTGTAGACATTAAAATCGCCTTTAGGAAAAACGCAAGTCTCTAAAAGAATGATGCAATCTAAATATAGCCTGGCAGATTAAAAATCGGCCGGGCTATATTTATAAAAAACCCAGGTCAGCATACCCAGTGTTATATGGGACAGAAAGCTAGTGTTGTTTTCCCTTAGGGGTATGGTTACAAATTGATTTCCGTTACAATAATGTTGGGGATGTATTGGTTAACGGGGGAGTCGGTACAAATGGGAGATTTTAAATTTAACTCGAAGTTTATTGAAATAGAAGGCAATAACATTCATTATTTGGATGAAGGGAATGGTGAGGTACTGCTAATGCTGCACGGTAATCCCACTTGGTGTTACCTGTACAGGCATTTCATACCCGAATTAAGCTTGGATTACCGTTGCATAGCGCCGGATTTTCTGGGATTTGGCTGGTCCGATAAGCCTGTGGGGGCAGATTATAGCCTGCAGGCCCAATTAAAACGGTTAACCATTTTTATCGAGAGGCTGGAACTGGCGGAGATTACCCTGATAATCCATGATATTGGCGGAATTATTGGCCTTTCTTGGGCGGCAGAACACAAACACTTGGTTAAACGTCTCGTCATATTAAATACCAGTGGTTCGGTACCAGCTGTTTGGTATGACAATCGATATTTACCCCCTTGGTCTTATCTGGTACTTTGGCCTTTACGAATACCTGGGGTAGGGGAACTGCTGGTACAGGGCTTTAATATCCTCCAGAGGATGGTCATGCCCTTAGCCTTTGCCGACCAGCGAGTATTTACCCGGGAGGCCCGACGGGGTTTTCGATTACCCTATCGGTGTAAAGCGGACCGTGTGGCACAACTTAGCACAGTAAGGCAAATACCGATTCTTAAATCGGACCCGGTATATCACATGCTCCTTAAAACCGGCCAAAGGCTAAAAGGCTGGCAGGTACCCACCCAGATTATCTGGGGTATGAAGGACCCCGCCTTTTCGCCAAAGCTGATTAAAGACCTGGAACGCTTATTGCCAAACCATCGGCCAACTCTGCGGCTGCCAGGTGCAGGGCATTTTCTAATGGAGGAACAGCCCACAGCCATTCTTGAAAAAATAAAAGAATTTTTAACGGACTAAAGAAAATACATTAAGAGAGCAAAGTAGCCCAGGGCACTGGCGACGGCTGTAATCGTAACACCTTTATGCCTTATTTGAGGCAGAATCCGGAATAGGCAATACAATGTCCATAGTAGCCCGAAAAGCATAAGAAAGGTCTGAAGAAAGCTGCAGGCATTGGTAGTAAAAAGTTGCTGTTTGCCAATACCATATACTAACTGCAGGGAAATTACCTTCAATTCATCGAATTTAGACCCTAACTGGTAGGAGATATTAGCTGCGGCAATTAATGGTGTAAAACCCAGGGACAATCGCAGGTAAGGAGTAAAATATTTGCTTGATAAGTGCTTTTTTACATAAGCAACGACAATCACCAGTAATAAGGTAAATAACAACCAGTAAAAAAGGTTAAACAACAGTTTCCATTGGAAAGGATAATGAGCTTTGATACTTTCCATGGTTAATGGTGGGATCAGCATAAAGGCGAAGAAAATCACCAAAACCGCAAAACCCCCGTGGACATTGGAAAGCATAAAAATTTCCCGACCCGGTGGCCTTAGACTAAATTTAATGGAATCGTTAGGACAGTTGGTTACACATTTGAAACAGAGCTTGCAGTTAATATTGCTGTCAATATACATGGCATGCAGCAGCATGGGGCAGCCTGAACGACTGTTGCCTTTATAGCAATTAAAAGACATGCATTGGTTTTGACAAATGTCTGTTTTAGTTCGCAGTTCGACCACTGAAAGGGTAGAACTTACAGCAAAAATCGCCCCTAGGGGGCACATGTAACGGCACCATACGTGACCCTTAAATAATAAACCACAGGTGATGGCGGCTAAAGAGATGGCTATGAGTAACAAGCTAGTTAGGTAGGTGGAGTCTTTAATGACGAAATATTCTTCATACCATAAGATTAAACTGAATAAGAAACCAATCGTGATGTAATAGTAACGGGTTAAAAAAGCAGGGAAGTGTTTTTCAAAACATTTTAGATGCTGTGCTATTGAAGCCAACTGAGAAAAGGGGCATATTGAACAGGCTGTCCTGGCTAGCACAAGGCAAGCAATAATAATGGCTGGCCCCATAACCTTCCAGGTTAAAAGGCTAATGAAGGGATTATCATTTCCTCCGATATAACTAAATAAAAGGATACTAAGAAAAATTATGGTTACCAGCAGTTGTGCCCTTTGGGGCCATTTTTGTTGTTGGATAAGTTCCTTGAAAAATTGCCAATTGAGGAGGTTATAGCCGGTGAGGCTGCGGGTGACCTCCCCTAGAATGATGCTATCTGCTTCGATGACCTTGCCCTCGGTCAATATTACTGCGCGGTCGATGATTTCTTCTAGTTCCTGAATATTGGATTGTTGGTAATCGTGGGAGAGCAGCTTTTCAACGGCATCTGGGGCCAACTCCATTATTTCTTTATTGTGCTTTGTACATTTAAGTTCTACAAAATGCTTTAGTAATTCAGGGATGTCTTTTTTTCTATTACGCAGAGGCTCTAGGTATAGACCATTCCGAAATAGTGGATAACAGGTAACGCCAGGAAATCTTTTTTCTATATATTGACTAGGGTTGTTAAGCAGGGAGGCCATAATAATTCTGACTTCCCTGGAGCGGTTGACATATTCCAGCAATCTGAGCAAGGCCCCCCTGGGCAACAGCTCAATGTCATTGAGGTAAAGGGTGCCACGCTGGGCCAGGTCAAGGTAGCTAAATTGATCGAGTGGGGTACTGGTTTTGGACAAAGGACCCAGTAGCTTGTTACCTTCCTCATCCTGTGACAGTTCCTCACAATCCACAACAATAAAGGGTAATTCCTTTCTTTTACTTTGTCTATGGATCAAATTTGCGATTAAAAGTTTGCCTGTACCCTTTTCCCCGGTTAACAGTAAGGGTTCACTGTGTTTAGCTAAATCGTCCATTTTATGCCGCAGTACCTTGGAAAATTTACTTTGCCCGACCAAACGGTTTAAGTAACTCCTAGATTCCAGCATAAAGGTAGCCAAGGCCAGTTGTTTATCTTTGGCTGCTGTATTTTCAAGATTTACCTTTTGAAGTTGACTGGATAGGGTTTTAATAATTCGGTTGCTAAGATTAGGTAGTAAATGAATAAGTCTCTGGAAGGCATTATCATCGAAGATAATAACCTGACTTTTTCGAACTGCACTTATGTTTACAGGGGATGGCTCCCCGGTAAGTAAACAAATATCACCATAATAGTCCCCGGATAAAAGCCGATCCAGGATTACTTTTTCACCGTTTTCATCCGTCGTATAAACCTCTAATTCGCCGGAACTAACGATGAAAAAATTCCTTAATACTTCCAACTGATAAATAATGGGATCTTGGACCCGTAGGGTCTTTAATGTGCAATCTTTACTAATAGCATGTAAATGCTCAGAGGGAATCCCTTTGAACAGGTTAAGGTCATGCAAGGTTTTATAAATCAAATCCTCAGGGGTTTGCCATGCCATATTATCACCCAATTATTCTTATCTATAACTAGTTGGTAGTAGCATAATATATTTTGACAATTCGGACAATACGATTTTGTGGAATTTTTAATCATTAGGCACTGGCAGAGGTCTCGCAATGTTCCTTTGCCGCAGATGTATAGTGGGGGAGATAAATTATACAATGTGTGCCGATTCCTTCTGTACTTAGCACTTGAATCTTACCCCTATGGGCTTCTATAATGGATTGGCAAATAAACATACCAAGTCCTGTGCCATTGGTTTTTGTGGTGAAGAAAGGCACGAAAATATTTTCTATTGTTTCTTCTGACATACCGGAACCGGTATCGGATACGGTTATACAAAATTGTTCGTTTTCATAAGCAACCGTTATAAACAAATACCCCCCGTTTGACATTGCCTCAATTGCATTTTGGCAGATGTTTAATAATACTTGTTTTATTTGTTTCCCATCAATAAAACAGCTTGCTGGTATCTTTAAGCTTTGGCATTCAATTTGGATGTTCTTTAGAAGGGCCTGGGGCTTAACCAAGGTTGCGATGCCCTTAACCAATGTACTTAATGAATGGTGTTCAAGTAGAGGATGACTTGGTCGGGATAATCGAAGGAAGTCATTAATTACTGAATTGGCAGAATCGACTTCTCCAATGATGATATGGGCATATTGGTTTAAAATGTTGTCGGGAGAGGATTTTTCCTCTAAAATTTGGGCAAACCCTCTTACGGCAGTGAGGGGGTTTTTTACCTCATGGGCCATACTCGCAGCCATTTGACCAATAACTGCTTGTCTATCCTTAATTATTAATGCGTCTTGGGTTTGTTTTAATTCTTGCAGGGATTTCCTTAGGTTTTCTTCCGATTTCTTATGCTCAATAATTTCATTGCGTAATTGCTCATTGACCTTATTTAATTCTAAAGTCCTTTCTGCCACCTTTTTTTCTAATTCATTGTGGGCTTTAAGCAAAGCGTTTTTTGCCACCCTTAAAGATTCCTCAGAGTTGCGGATGGAAAGGAATAAGGGAGCAATTTTTGCAGTGCCGAATAGCAGTAATAAAGAAACGATTAAAGCGATTATTTCGGCATAGAGGTGAGAGGGATATAATGGAAATTGGTTGGTTAGAACAGAGATTAAAGTAACCGAACGCCGAATAATTTGAACGAATATAGACATGGAAATTAAAAGCCAGGCTGTACGTGATTTTGTGACTTTAATTAGCCTAAAGGAAAAATAGCAGGCAAATAAAAGGCATAATATGGATGTGCATATTATAAAAATTAAAAGGTTAAACACAATTGAGCACCTCTAAGCAATGAAGAGTTTGCCAAATAATAATAAAGTAAGTTGGAACGATCTGGGGAGTAATAACTAAACCTATTTTTATAGTTTTTTTATTATATTACAAGAGAATATTTCCAACAAAATCTATTTATTATCGACATCAGCGTAAAAGGGACGTTTCATTTGGCGCTAAGCGATAGCCCAAACGAAACGTCCCTTGCCATTAATTCGCTTGATTTAATTTAGTTTTTATAAATATTTCTTTCTGGCAAAGATCAGTGCGATGATTAGTGAGAGGGTTAAGCAAAAAAGCATAACGGTGATAAAGGCATAGGGAGCATCCTGCAAGGGCAGGTCTACGTTCATGCCGTAAAAGCTGGCGATCATGGTGGGAACAGCTAGGATAATTGTAATGGAAGTTAAAAATTTCATGACAATGTTAACATTGTTGGAAATCACAGATGCAAAGGCATCCATCATACCGCTTAAGACATTACTATAAATATGGGCCATCTCAATAGCTTGTTTGTTTTCTATGATGGCATCTTCCAAAATCTCTTGATCATCCTCATACATTTTTAAGTAGTTGTTCCTTAACATCTTCTCCATAACCGCTTCATTGGCTTTTAAAGAAGCCGTAAAATACACTAAGCTTTTACTAAGACTTAAAAGGGAATAAAGTCCCTCATTACGCATGGACTGATGGAGTTCTTCCTCAATCCGATTGGTTTTTTGGTTAATCTGTCGCAAATATTTTAAGTAATAGGTAGCAATAACATAAAGTATTTGCAAGACAAACCGAGTTTTCTTAAAGGTGTAGAGATCCTTGACTCTTTTTTGGGCAAACTCTTCGATGATTTTATTTTCTCTTAATGTAATGGTAACAAAATAATTATTCGTTACAATAATGGTAAGGGGAATGGTATCATATAAGAGGGAATTGTTTTGTTGCCGTACCTCCACCGGGATATCTACGATGATCCAGATATAGTGATCTTCCCGCTCAATTCTGGGTGTTTCTGCTTCATCCAGAGCGTCCGAGATGAATTCATGTTCTATGTTTAACAGTGTGAGAACCTGGGCAATTTCTTCCTCCTGCGGATTTACCAGACTAATCCAGGTGCCAGCTTCGATGGCTTTCGTTTCTTCCAATGTACCATCCGGTCTAGACATATATGTTTTTAGCATGTAAATATCCCCCGATAAGATTTTACCTCCCCTATTATGCCCGGGGAAACCTTTTTGAATAAAAATTGTACTTTTTATATAAAGGAGAGAAAAAATGTTTTGTCAATTGGATCAAGTAAAACAAATTTTGGATACCGCAGCCGCTGTGAAAAATGTGCTGGGTGAGGAACAGACGGGTGAAGGGGTTTTCGCCCGTAAGGCATGCTCCATGCTGTATGGGTTACTCTTAATGAAGGATTATGATGTGTTTATTCAAGGCGGTACGATTCATTTGCAAGATCAAGAGTATCCTCACCAATGGATTGAAATGTATTTGGATGGGGTACCCTTCATTTTAGATATCTGCTTAGGAACGGTGGCAGGCTTAATTAAGGACAATCAGGAAGATATTTATTTTCTGCCAGAGGAAGATGCGGTCATGGAATATGGTTATCAGGTGCACCAGGAATATCCCTGGCTAAAAGGGGACTGTCAGCCGGAAACTTGGCAAAGGGTCATAGAACGATTAAAACTGCCAACCACCGTCGAGCAGTTGTTGGAGGAAATTGAGGAAAACAGTATCTAAAGAAAAGGAGTGTTTACCACAGGTAGGCACTCTTTTTATGCCGCGGCAGAAGGAAATACCTGACAAGGGGGCGTTTTCCTTTTTCTAAAAAATCTGATAATATAGTTATAGGAATAAAATGCCTATAGAGGTATATATTTTCCAAAATTAAATAAAATTGGGGGGTAATTTTGTTGGTTAATCCCCTTTTAATAGCAACTACCCTAGCCTCCCTCGTATTAGTTTTCGTGTACATCTACCTTTACATACAGGAGCGAGAAGAGTTTATCAAACTGTGGACGATCAGTTGGTGCATGTATCTTCTAAGAATCGCCATTGAATTTTTTGTGATTTATTCATCTGCTGCTATACTATTGTCGGCAATATATCAACTGGCCACCCTTTTCAGTGGCTTATTTCTATTACTGGGTGCCTATCGCTTTACCGGAAAAAAATTTAATAACTGCTGGTTGCATGTTAGCTTTCTATGTGTTTTTTTGATTTCTGTGGGTCTGCTAACCGGTCAAAGTCAATTTGCCATTTCCCTTCCCACCATGCTGTTAACCGGCTCGATGTTTATCTGGACCGGCTGGTTATTAAGTCAGTTTGATGAGTTAAAGGGTCTGGAGATAAAAGTAATTGTTACGACCTTTATATTACTTGGATTTCATCACTGGGATTTCCCCTTTCTTTACCCGCTGTCGTGGTTTACTAATTGGGGTTATTTGATTGGGTCAGGATTAAGGTTATTAATCTCTGTGGCATTGCTAATGCTGATTTATCAAAGGATCAAGAATCAGTTGACAGCAAATGAAAAACGTTTCCGGTTAGTGGCCCAGGCCGCAACTGCCGCAATCATTTCAGTTAACCCGGAGGGTAAAATAATTTTTTGGAATAAGTCTGCCGCTTGTCTCTTTGGTTATCAAAAGGAAGAAATAATAGGAGAAGCGTTGGATGTTCTCCTGCCGGAACAAGATTTTCCGGCATACCAAAAAATACTATCCCATGTTGTTTGGCAAAATGAGGCTGCTCCCGATGGGAAAAAAACCGTGGAGATGGTTGGCGTGCATAAAGACGGCAGAAGAATCCCACTGGAAATTTCTTTGTCTGCTTGGCAACAAGGAGGGGTCGTTTTTCTCACAGTTATTATACATGACATAACCGATCGCAAGCAGGCGGAACAAGCCCTCAAAAGGTACCAATTCCTCTTTGATAACGCCAATGACAATATTCTGGTGGTAAAACACGGTGATGGCAAAATAATCGACGCCAACCCTACGGCCCTTAAAACCTATGGTTACACCAAGCAGGAAATCATCGCAAAATCAATATTTGAACTGCGAGTGGAATCAAGGGATGTTGTTGTGGGACAGTTAAAAGAGGCTCAACAGCAGGGAGTGGTCTTTGAGGCCATGCATCGGCGCAAAGACGGGTCTACATTAACAGTGGAGGTAAGTTCACACGGAGTGGTAATCAACGGTGAAACTTTTTTATTTAGTATTATTCGTGATATTACAGAACGTAAGCAAGCGGAGGAAATTTTAAAAAAATACCAGACCATGTTTGAAAATGCCCGGGACAATATAATTTTTGCCCAGGTACCGGGTGGGCAGATCTTAGATGCTAATCGTGCCGCTGTTGAAAACTATGGCTATACCAGGGAAGAACTGCTGGCTAAAACACTCCATCAACTGAGGGCAGATAACGATGCAGCAACGGCAGATAAACACATTGAACAGGCTGACAAAAAGGGCATAAGATTTGCAACCATGCACCGCCGCAAGGATGGCAGTGTCTTTCCGGCAGAAATAAATTCACGGGGTGTTACAATTGGCCGCCAGCGTAATCTTGTTGTAATTATCAGGGACATCACGAAGCATAAGCTTGCGGAAGAGGCCTTAGCCAGGGAAAAGGAAAGGTTAGCAGTGACGCTGAGGTCAATCGGCGAAGGGGTTATTACCACCAATATCGAAGGTAGAATCGTTTTAATAAATAAGGTTGCGGAGAAACTTACCGGTTGGCCGCAAAGGGAAGCCATTGGGAGGCCGCTGGGACAAGTTTATCGAATAATTGACGAAAGAACCAGGGAGGTATGCCCGGACCCAGTGGAAAAGGTATTGCTGATGAGCAATTCAACCAACTCGGATAGCCACATTCTGATGGCCAGGGATGGCGCGGAAAGGGTAATAACGGACTGCGGCACACCGATAACTGACCGGAATAGCGAAATGATAGGGGTAGTGCTGGTTTTTCATGATATTACAGAAGAACGTAAAATGAGAGAAGAACTGCTCAAGGCCAATAAGCTGGAGTCCCTGGGTATACTGGCAGGTGGCATTGCCCACGACTTTAATAATATTCTAACCTCTATCATTGGCAATGTATCCCTGCTCAAAGCCTATGGCAAATCGAACAGTGAAATAAGCCAAATACTATATGAATTTGAACAGGCCACCTGGCGGGCTAAGGGGTTAACCCAACAGTTATTAACCTTTGCCAAGGGTGGTGCGCCCATCAAAAAAAGTGCTTCGATCAAAGAAATAGTCAAGGAGACCGCAGACTTTGTCCTTAGAGGTGCCAAGGTTTCCTGCATCTATGCAATGCCTGACAACCTTTGGCCGGTGGAAGTAGATGAGGGGCAAATAAGCCAAGTAATTAACAATCTGGTGATTAATGCCATGCAGGCCATGACTAAGGGTGGTACCATTCGTATAAGTTGTGAAAATGTGCAGCATTTTAAAAAGCCGCCGGGGATACTGGAATGTGGAGATTATATTAAAATTGCCATCCAAGATCAAGGGTATGGCATACCCAGGCAAGACTACGAGAAACTATTTGATCCCTATTTTACAACCAAACCAAATGGAACGGGGTTGGGTCTAGCGATCAGCTACTCGATTATAAACCAGCACAACGGTTTAATGGAAGTTACATCTGAAATAGCCAGGGGCACTACCTTTACCATTTATTTACCTGCTTCAACTAGCCAAGTAGAAAGAAAAAATGACGCCATGGGTTTCCCTGTGCCTAGCGGCAAAATTCTGATCATGGACGACGAAAAATTAGTGCTGAGCGTGGCTGGTAAAATGCTTAAATACTTAGGTTACCAGGTGGATTATGCACATCACGGGGTGGAAGCCATCGAAAAATACAAAGCTGCCAAAGAAAATGGCAGTCCCTTTGTCGCTGTTATTATGGATTTAACCATACCGGGGGCGATGGGTGGCTTAGAGACGTTAAACCACCTGCTTCATTTTGACCCCGAAATTAATGCCATTGTTTCCAGTGGCTATTCCACAGACCCGATTATGTCGAATTATAAAAAATATGGCTTTAAGGCGGTTGTTACCAAACCTTACAGAATCGAGGAAATGGCAGAAGCTTTGCAAGGTGTTTTGTTAGATGATACCAAGGGGGTTACACATCATGCAGAGTAAATTTGAGGAAATAAAAACGAATATACACAAATTGAATAATTTACTTACTGTGATACAGGGAAATGCTGAGTTGATCAAGCTGGATCAGCAAAATCAGGAGGATGCGGCAGAAATATTAGATGCCTGTAAACAAATGGAAGAAGTGCTTAGGACCATCCGTCAAACTATCTCAAGGGCGGTGGATGTAAATGGAACTTAATATTTTGATTGTGGATGATGAAAAGCTCATACAAAACCTGTTTAAGAAAATACTTAAACAGAGTCCCTACCAAGTTGTTCTGGCGGGTGATATCAAAGCTGCCCTGGGGGAATTAGCAAAAAAACAGTTTAACCTGGCCCTGATCGATTTAATGTTACCGGATGGATCAGGACTGGAACTGTTAGAAAAAATTAAAAAAAGCCAACCAAATTGCAAATGTATCATTATGACTGGCTATGGCACACTGAATACGGCGGTTCATTCAATTCAACTGGGTGCCTATGATTATCTGGAAAAACCCTTTGGCTCAGTTGATGAACTTAGACAAATTGTCTCTGACGCAGTGGTCTTTGACCTGGACAAAGATGAGCAAATTCATCTCATTGAAGATTTGGCCTACCAAACTGGCCTTGTGGTTGGCCAAGGGCATGAGATGAGGCAATTAATCAAGACCGCCTATAAACTGGCCAGTAAGAACGTTAGTGTCTTAATTACCGGAGAAACTGGCACAGGGAAGGAGTTATTGGCCAGATTTATCCACAATGTAAGCGGCAGGAAGGATCAGGTATTTATACCAATCAATTGTGGGGCCTTTAGTGAAAACCTTTTGGAAAGTGAATTATTTGGCCACGAAAAGGGTGCTTTCACTGGTTCCAGTAGTACCAAAAAAGGCATCTTTGAGTTAGCTCATCGCGGTACTCTGCTTCTTGACGAACTGGCGGAAGCAAGCCCCGGCATTCAGGTTAAACTGCTCAGGGTTTTAGAAACGGGTGATTTTATGCGGGTGGGGGGTGAGGATTTAATTCATTGTGATGTAAGAATTATTGCAGCAACTAACGGGAATATTGAAGGGCTGGTAAGAAACAATCATTTTCGGGAGGACCTTTACTACCGTTTAAATGTGGCGCGCTTGGAATTACCTCCCCTGAGAAAAAGAACCGAAGACATACCTTATCTGGTTAGACATTTTTACAAGAAAATTACAGGCAATCATTATAAAAATATTTCTTTAAGCCATTTGGCTTTAGAGGTTTTTCAATCCTACCATTGGCCAGGTAACCTAAGGGAATTGTATAACATCATTCAACAAGTGCTTTTCACGGAGGTAAGTAATAAAATTGATTTAAAGCATTTGCCGAAGGAAATGCTCGGAAGTTATAATAAGCAGACTGACTCCCTTGGCAGGGTTGAAGAATCACCCCATATCCCCCCAAATAGTGGTGAGTTTATACCCAAGACCCTGGCAGAGGTTGAAAAAGAATATATCGAAAAGACCATGAGGCATTTTAACGGAAACATATCCCTTGCCGCAGAAGCCCTCGGGTTAAGTAGAGCGACATTATATCGCAAAATAAAACAATAATTGATAAAAAGTGTATTAGTATGCGATGGAAGGCCCTTAAAAAAGGAGCCTTCTTTTTTCTTTTTGATTAAAAAGTCTTGATTAACCTCAATCAAAGGTGCTGGTGAATATTGGCATAAAATATGCATATAAGTTTTGTGGGGTGAGGGCATGACAAAGTATAAAAAGATAGAGGAAACAATTATTATGCAACAACTACCTCAAATTCATGATTCCTTGACAGTTATTATTGGGAATTTACAATTACTGGCCGAGGGAAAAGATAATGAGGAAGGGAGACTGTATCGGGAGTTAATTAAAGAAGGGTATAAGATTAACCAAGCAATTGCAGTCCTTTTTCCACCGGGCGTAATATCCAAACGTTAGGCTGGCTCCATTGGTTGATTTAAAACAATCATAGCAAGGATTAATAGCATGACGGTTAATCTAAAAGAGTGCTCTCTAGGTTTAAGGTATAAAAACCGTAATATTTGATTCATGGTTAAAGAATTTTTTCAACCATCGTGTTTGGCAGAGGGGGTAAAAAACTATGGCAAAGATACTGATTGTAGACGATGCTATGTTTATGAGGAAGGCACTAAGAAATATGCTTGAAAGAAATGGTTTTGAGGTAGTTGACGAGGCTGAAAATGGCGCAATGGGAGTTGAAAAATACAAGAAATGCAGACCAGATCTGGTAACGATGGATATAACCATGCCTGAAATGACCGGCATTGATGCGCTTAAAGCCATTAAGGCCTATGATCCCCAGGCGAAGGTAATAATGGTGTCGGCAATGGGGCAGGAATCCTTTGTTAAGGAGGCTGTCCTGAGCGGTGCCAAAAGTTTTATCGTTAAACCATTTAAGGAAGAATTTATAATTAAGGCTTTTAATAAAATTCTTGCTACTTAAGCTGCCAAAGGGGCGATTGTCTTGACTGATAATTATGGAAACGAACCAATGGTGGAGCTGTTTGTTTTTGAGACCACAAAACTTTTAGAACAGCTTGAGCAATTAATACTAAGTACGGAAAAGTATAGCTGTTTCAGCCCAACAGCTGTTAATGATATCTTTAGAATTATGCATACAGTCAAAGGCTCAGCCTCCATGATGTTTTATGAAAACATCTCTTTAATTGCCCATTCAATGGAGGATCTTTTCTTTTTTATTCGTGAAAATAACCCCCAAAATATAGATTGCAGCAGTTTATATGATCTAATTTTTGAGGGTGCCGACTTTATTAAATTAGAAATTCAAAAGATAAAAAACAACGATAGTCCCGATGGGGACCCAACGACTATTTTGTCTGGGATTAAGGAACTACTTGGTGACTTGAAAGGGCAAAATGATGCTGAAAATTTTTATGCACAAAAATCTAACGAAGATCGGCAAAATGACATAGCCCAGAGCAAAGAAATAGATGCAAAGAAGAATAACCACTACCAAGCAGTGATTTTCTTTGAAAAGGGTTGTGAGATGGAACACATGAGGGCCTATGCTGTGATTCATAGTCTGAATGATATCGCCCAAGAAATGTGTTATACCCCTGAGGATACGGATAGTGACAGCAGTGCTGAAATAATAGGACGGGATGGCTTTAAGATCCTATTCAAAACAGAGTTGTCCCATGAAGATATTTACGATTTCTTGATGCAAACACCTTTTTTAAAAAGCCTTGAATTGGCAGCACTTGATCAGGTGGAGGAAATTTCTCATCCCAAAATATTGCAAAACCCAGCCCCTGTCGTAACCCATCAGCAAAGCATTATCAGTGTTCAAGTTGACAAATTGGACAAACTGATGGACTTAGTTGGCGAGCTTGTTATATCCGAAGCAATGGTAACCCAGCATCCGGAATTAAAAAATATAAGATTGCATCATTTTCAAAAGGCTGCTAGGCAACTTGGTAAAATAACCAGCGAGATTCAAGATATGGTTATGTCCATCCGAATGGTTCCCATCGCTGCTACTTTCCACAAGATGCATCGGATCCTAAGGGATATGTGTAAAAAACTTGATAAAGAGGTAGAACTGAAGATAATTGGTCAAGAAACGGAAGTGGATAAAAACATCATTGAGCACATTTCGGATCCCCTGATCCATCTGGTAAGGAATGCCATAGACCATGGCATAGAAACCCCTGCTGAAAGACAGGCCAAGGGTAAGCCCCCGAAGGCAACTGTAACCTTGGAGGCCAAAAACGCAGGCAGTGATGTTGTGATAACCGTGAAGGACGACGGCAAGGGTTTAAATAAGGAAAAGATCTTGCAAAGGGCCTTGGCAAATGGACTGGTTAACAAAAGCCTAAATGAAATGTCTGATCAAGAAATATATCATCTAATATTTCGGCCTGGTTTTTCAACCAAGGAAAATGTCACGGAGTTTTCCGGCCGAGGAGTTGGTATGGACGTGGTCATCAAAAACATTGAGTCAGTGGGCGGTTCTGTGGCCATAGCGAGTAAAAACGAACAAGGATCAACCATCACCCTAAAACTTCCACTCACACTAGCAATTATAGAGGGTATAAATATCAAGGTTGCCAACTCCCGTTTTACCATACCCACCACAAGTATCAAAGAATCCTTCCGACCAACAGAGAACGACCTGCTGCAAGACCCTGATGGCAATGAAATGATCATGGTGCGGGGGCAGTGCTACCCGATTTTAAGACTGCACCAGTTGTATAAGATAAAGACCGAGGCCACCAACATTACAGAAGGTATCATGATCATGGTTGAAAATGACTCCCATGGCTGCTGTATCTTTGCCGATGAACTTCTGGGAGAGCAGCAGGTGGTAGTGAAGGCACTGCCCGCCTATATTAAAAGAATAAAAAAGATTAAGGGTTTGGCAGGCTGTACCCTTTTAGGGGATGGCAGTGTGAGTTTGATCTTGGATATAGGGGGCTTGGTTAAAACAAATCAATTGATGGTAGGTGGAAAAAGTGTCTAACAATCTAGCGATGCTTGTGGAGGAGCAAGGGGAGGATACGCAAAGGGATAAATTCCTTACTTTCACAATTGGCAATGAGTATTTTGGTATAGAAATAAAATATGTCAAGGAAATCATTGGCATTCAGGTTATCACGGAGGTACCCGAATTGCCCCAATATATCCGCGGCATTATTAATCTTAGGGGCAATATTATCCCGGTGATGGATGTGCGGCTAAGGTTTAAAAAGCCCTTTAGAGAGTATAATGACCGGACTTGTGTAATTGTTGTAGCTATTTGGGATGTGTCAGTGGGGCTCATCGTGGATAGTGTGTCAGAGGTGCTTGCTATTCCAGAGAGCGAGATTGTACCTCCCCCTGATGCCAGCACGGGATTCAGCAATAAATATATCAAGGGCATTGGTAAGGTGGGAAATGGGGTAAAACTAATTTTAAATTGCGATAAATTACTGGGGCAAGATGAGGTAGAGTTATTCGCTCATACCAATTAGTTCGTCTAAAAGCGAAGAAATTTGCTGGGGGGTAAGCCTATATGAAGTGGTACTATAACTTAAAAATTTCCGTCAAGCTGCTGATCGGGTTTATTATCGTTGCTCTGATGGCTGGCATAGTGGGGATGGTGGGAGTAACCAATATTCGTTCGGTAAATACCAACTATATCGATCTATATAATAATTATGGGGTACCCCTAAGCTATGCAGGTGACGCTGGCATGGATTTTATTCGTGTACGGGCCAGCCTCAGGGATATAGTCTTGGATAGGGGGAGTCATAATAGACAGCAGTATGTAGATCAAATAAGGGAATATAATCAAAAAATTGACGTTAATTTAGCAAAGTATGAAAAAACAATCCAAACGGATGACGCCCGCAAAGAATTTGAAAATACGAGAAAGTTATTTGAAAAATTCGAACCGATGCAGGAAAGGATAATTAGCCTGGCCTTAGCCAACCAAGAAGAGCAAGCCTTGGTATATATGAGGGGAGAACCAGGTCAGGTTGCCCAGGAAATTGATCAGTCAATTACTATTTTGCACAGCTCAAAGATAACGGTAGGTAAACAAAGGGCTGATGAATTAAGTGCACTAACCAGTAAAACTGTCGCAACGACGATTATTGTGTTGGTTCTTGCCATTGTTCTGGCCATAGCTTTAGGGATATTTATTTCTCGGCTAATCAGCAAGCCCATTAAAAAAATGGTTGAGGCGGCGGACAAGCTGGCAGTGGGAGACATTCATGTTAAGGTGGAGGCTAGAACCAAGGATGAAATAGGAACCCTAATGCAGTCCTTTGGCAAAATGGTGGAAAATATTCGTGAACAAGCCTTAGTGGCAGAAAAAATTGCTGCGGGTGATTTAACCGTACAGGTAAAACCAAAATCAGAGAATGATATTTTAAATAAAAGGTTTGCTGAAATGCTTGACACCATACGGAATTTGGTCAGTCAAATTAATGATGCTTATCAAAAACAAAGGCTTGGTGAACTGGATGCTTTGATTTCAATTGAGCAATTTAATGGGGCTTTTAAGGAAGTGGCAGAGGGCGTTAATGAAGGGTATAAATTGCATATAGGCAATATATTAAAAATACTGGACATCCTATCTTCCTATGCCGAAGGGGATTTTTCAAAGGTACTCGAGAGACTGCCAGGAAAACAAGCACTGGCCAATGAAAAAATGGATCTGCTTAGAAATAATTTAATGAGCCTGATTGAAGAAATGGTAAAACTATCGGAAACGGCGATAGAAGGTCAGCTTAGCAGCAGGGGTGATTTAACAAAATTTTATGGGGATTATCGTAAGATAGTAGAAGGTGTCAATAAGACCTTGGATGAGGTGATAAAACCGATTACCGAGACCGCTGCTATTTTGGAGCAAATGGCCCAGGGTAATTTTCAAGTTAGTGTTACAGGTAATTACAAAGGTGATTATACCGTTATTAAGGATGCAGTTAATAATTTAATAAATTCATTCAACGAAGTACTGGGCAATATTAATTCATCTGCCGAACAGGTCGCGGCCGGTGCCGGGCAGGTATCCGAATCCAGCATGGCCCTCTCCCAGGGTGCCGCTGAACAGGCCAGTTCCGTCGAACAGCTTACTGCATCCCTGGAGGAGATTTCCAGCCAGACCAATCAAAATGCTGAAAATGCCAACCAGGCGAATCAACTGGCTGATACTGCACGACTCAATGCCATGCAGGGGAATGAACAAATGCAGCAGATGCAAAAGGCCATGGTCGAAATTAACGATGCCTCTGGCAATATCTCGAAGATTATTAAAGTCATTGACGAAATTGCTTTCCAAACCAATATTCTTGCCCTTAATGCTGCGGTGGAGGCTGCCAGGGCAGGACAACATGGCAAAGGCTTTGCTGTGGTGGCTGAAGAAGTGCGGAATCTGGCAGCCAGAAGTGCCAATGCCGCCAAGGAAACCACGGAGATGATTGAGGGTTCCATCAAAAAAGTAGAGGATGGCACGAGGATTGCCAATGCAACTGCCACTGCCTTAAACAATATTGTTGGGGATATTTCCAAAGTAGCGAATCTGGTGAACGATATCGCGGTGGCCTCCGGTGAACAGGCAACGGGTATTTCCCAGGTAAATCAGGGAGTTATCCAGGTGTCCCAGGTAGTGCAAACGAACTCGGCCACCTCTGAAGAAAGTGCCGCTGCCAGTGAGGAATTATCCAGTCAGGCTCAGGTATTAAAGGAAATGGTTAGCCGGTTTAAATTAAGAAAAAGCAGTTCTTCCTGGAACAAATTAGAAGAATTAAGTCCGGAGGTATTAAGGCTTCTGGAGAGTCTCCAGGAAAAGAAGGTTGCTGCCGCCAGTGAAAGCAATGAGCCAAAGTTAAAGATTGCTTTAAGCGACAGTGAATTTGGTAAGTATTAAAATTTAAATTGGAGAGGGCCACTGGCTCTCTCCAACATCAGGGTGGGGTAGGCGTTGGTACCGATTACCGACAAGGAATTTCAGATATTTTCTTCTTATATAAAAAGCAATTATGGAATTAGTTTAAAAGATGAAAAACGAACCCTTTTAACAGGCAGGCTGCATCAGGTGCTGGCCCAGCATAAACTTAACAACTTTACCGAGTACTTTGACTATGTGGTATCGGATCAGACCGGGGCTGCTGCACTTACCTTAGTTGATAAAATTACCACCAACCATACTTTTTTTATGAGGGAAATTGACCACTTTAACTATTTTAAAAACACCGTACTTCCCTACCTAGCCAGTCATGTTGGGGAAAGGGACTTAAGAATATGGAGTGCGGGATGCTCCAGTGGTGAGGAACCTTATACCCTGGCCATGATTATGGGGGACTTTTTTGTCAATAAGAAATTGTGGTGGGATACGAAAATCCTAGCCACGGATATTTCTAGCAAGGTGCTTAATACAGCCATAAAAGGTGAATATGCCAATGCACGATTAACATTACTGCCGGATCACTGGAAGAAAAATTACTTTAGGCAAGTTAACAGCGAAAAAAGTGCTTTGATCAAAAAAATTAAGGATGAAGTTATCTATAGAAAGTTTAATTTAATGGAATCCTTTCCCTTTAAAAAGAAATTCCATGTGATTTTCTGTCGTAATGTGATGATTTACTTTGATCATAAAACCAAAAATGAACTGGTAAAAAAATTTTATGATTTCACAGAAAAGGGTGGCTATCTCTTTATCGGACAATCAGAAGCCTTAAACCGCCAGGAGATTAAGTATAAGTATGTAATGCCTGCTGTCTACCGAAAGGAATAGCTGCTATGAACATGAACAAAAGGGTCAAAGTGTTGGTTGTAGATGACAGTCTGATATTCAGGGAGGTATTGGCCCAAAGAATCTCCTCTGACCCTCTGCTCCAGGTTGTGGCCACGGCGGGTGACCCCTTTGAGGCCCGGGATAAGATTATCGAGCACAGGCCCGATGTGATGACCTGTGATATTGAAATGCCCCGCATGAACGGCATTGAGTTTATCCAAAGACTTCTCCCCCAATATCCCTTACCAGTGGTGGTGGTGAGCAGTATCAGCAATGCAGTTTTTAGGGCCTTAAATGCTGGGGCAGTGGATTTCGTAACCAAACCAGATGTAAAATCAGCGGGAAGTGTCAAGGCATTTTTAGAGGAGGTAATTTTAAAAATTAAAATCGCCTCCCAGGCTAAGGTGAAATCAGGGAACGAAAATACCTTAACGGCTCAGGTTTCCCAAACTAGTTCGGATAGCAAAGGAAAAATCATTGCTATAGGGGCATCTACCGGGGGCATAGAAGCGATATTTAACTTACTGCAAGGGCTTTCTAAAAATGGTCCCGGCATTGTGGTTGTACAGCACATACCCCCGGTTTTTTCTAAGATGTTTGCGGAAAGGCTAAATCAAACCACGCCTTTTGAAGTGAAAGAAGCCCAGACCGATGACTATGTTGAAAAGGGACGTGTCCTTATTGCCCCGGGAGACAAGCATATGAGGATAAAAAAGGTGGGGCTAAGCTATCGCGTAGAATGTTTCTCCGAAGATAAAGTGAACGGGCACTGCCCCTCTGTGGATGTGTTATTTTCCTCTGTGGCTAAGGAGGCTGG
This sequence comes from Desulfotomaculum sp., assembly GCF_982386235.1. Taxonomy (NCBI): domain Bacteria; kingdom Bacillati; phylum Bacillota; class Clostridia; order Eubacteriales; family Desulfotomaculaceae; genus Desulfotomaculum; species Desulfotomaculum sp. The sequence goes on from NZ_CEVWQM010000005.1 coordinate 141,963, forward strand.
TAGTAACGCCATTGGTGTCATCCTAACGGGTATGGGTTATGACGGTGCCAAAGGGCTTTTGGCCATGAGGCGGCGGGGGGCCAGAACCATAGGACAGGATGAAAAAACAGCGGTTGTCTATGGTATGCCAAAGGTGGCTTATGATGTGGGTGCAGTGGAAAAACAAGCGGCTATTAATGAGATCCCCTTTGTAATTTCTAGGATGCTATAGCCCACCCGCTTAAGGAGGCGTATTGCCCCTTGGATAGGGCATATTACGGAGTTAATGAGGTGAAGTCAGTGAAAATGATTAAAAAGCTGATAACCCAATGTGAAGAAGGGGACGTTTTGGCAGAGGATATCTATGGCCCCTACGGTATTCCACTGGTGATAAAAAACACGGAAATGAACCTTTATCTAATTAATAGGCTAATGAGGAATGGTATTTATAACTTATGGGTCTATGCCTATGATGAAGAACATTCACAAGCCTATCAGAGATTTGATAAAAATTATAAGAAGACCATTTTACTTGTCAAGGGATTAATTAATGACCTTGCGGTAGGAAAGAGACTGGAATTTGATCAAGTTTTGCAAGCCACCGAACAAATTGTATTTAGTACCAAAGACAATAAGCTCATTTTACAATACCTAAGTGATCTTCGTAAAACCGATGAATATACCTTCACCCATTGTATAACTACTGCCTTTTATTCCATGTTAATTGGCAAATGGCTAAATCTGGGGGAAGATGAGATTTGGAAAATAATTCAGGCGGGACTCTTACATGATATCGGTAAAACCCAAATACCTTTGGAAATTCTTAATAAAAAAGAAAAGCTGACGCCGGAGGAATTTGAAATAGTAAAGAATCATGCCATTCTTGGTTATGAATTGGTTAAGGAAATCAATGAAATTGATCCAGATGTTAAAAGGGCGGTATTGTTACACCACGAGAGAATAGATGCCTCGGGATATCCATTCCAGTATGGTGCGGATCGTATTGGTTTATACGCTAAAATTGTTGGTGTAGCAGATGTTTATGATGCAATGACATCCGATCGGGTCTATAAAAAAAGAGCGACCCCCTTTGAAGCCTTTGAAATGTTTAAACAAATCGGTGTGAGTATTTTTGATACCAAAATACTCAAGGTTTTCTTGAGTAATTTAGCAATTTACTACACTGGAACAAAGATTATTTTAAATACGGGTGAGATTGGTGAAATTGTCTATATTCCACCCCAGGACATATTAAACCCAGTTATTCGAGTGGCCTCGAAAATTTACGACAGCTCGAAAGATACCGTAAAGGTATTAAGTCTGATATAAAAAAAGGCTTCAATCCTTTTCCATAACAAAGGAGTTTGCTTTGCGAAACTCCTTTTTCTAACGGCCGATGAATTTGGTTTTGTAGTCCCAAAGAACGATAAAGTTAAGTATCAGAACCTGAGGTACCCTGGCTAAGAACCAAACAATGTGAGGGTGGGTTGCGGGATAGTTATCTACCAGAAGAATGGTAACACTGGGTATGGTAATTAGTAATACAATTGAGGTCAAAGTCGTTGTAATAATCACCCTGCAATTAAATACCCGGGTGAAGGCAAAAACGAGAAAAATATTAATCAATAAATTGATAAAAATTGCCTCTAGAAAATCAATAACAAAGCTGCTTTGCACCCAATCTTTGACTACTATTTTTGCCACTACGATAGTTAAGAGAAGTTTTGTGGTATATTTAATATCTGAAAAGTAGAATACAAACAAAAATACCGAGAGGGATTGCAGCACCATAAAGGTATAGCGTAGAGACCAAGGTATTTCTGCAAAGAAGATATCAGTCAAAACCGACCCCCCTAAATAGTAACGACAAAGGTAGTACCGTTTTCCCTGTCACTTTCCACCGTGATGCTGCCGTGATACTTATCAACCAGTTCCTTGACATTGTATAGTCCAATGCCGGATCCCAAATTCCCTTTGGTGGTGTAACCGTAATCAAAGATCCTTTCGGTGTCTTCAATATAACTGCCGGTATTAAAAACCTCAATCACTAAATGATCATTCGAATAATTGAAGGAAATTTCTACAATTTTTTCAACAGAAGCATTAAGTTTTTTCAATTCAAAAAAGGCGTTGTCAATTAAATTAGATATAATACGAACTAAATCCGTTTGCTTAAGGGAGATATTTGATAAGTCCGTTTCAAAATCAAAAACAAGTTTAATGTTACTACGATAGGCTTCATCCTTTTTCATATAAAGAAGAACGGCTACCTCTGGTATTTGTATTTGGCTAATAACACGAATATCTGAAACTTCCTGGTTAATGTTTTTAATATATTCCTCGGCCTTATTGGTTTTATTTAATTGAATATAGCCCAAAATGACTTGTAAGTGATTTAAGAAATCGTGTCGATGACAACGCAGCAAGTGGATTGTATTTTGGGCCAATTCATTCTGGAGTTTTTCCTTTGCATATTCTTGTTCCAGACAACTAGCTTTAAAATAGTGTAAAAGGGAGTATATAAATATAGTTGTTGTAGAGATGGTAACAATTAAAGTCATCAGTTCAAGGTTTTTATAATGGGGTATTCTAAAACCAAGATAACGTTCTAAAATAGAATGATCCTTTAAATATAAAACCCAGACAAAAGCAAGTATATAGCCTAACTGAATAACAACCAAGGTAAGGGCCAGATCCCTAAATTTCTGCTGCCTAGTCATAAATTGCCCCTTTGTTGTAATTAACAATAGACAATGCTTCGACAAAAAACCCCAAATTTCCTTTCTCTATACTATGTATATTGTACACTTGTCCTTTAGGCAAGTATAAAAGAGAAAACCCGGGAAATTATCCCGGGTTTTCCTGTGGGGAACGCCACCGCTCTAAAAAACACACAACCTCTTTAAAAACATCCGAATACTTACCAATCGAATTACTTTTCCGAACGACATACGATCCGAACGACATACGAAATGAGGGAACTACAACCGGACTTAACAGACAATACTTGGAAACCACAGCTTACTTCAACAGCTTACTTCAACAGCTTACTTCACAGGAACCTTGTGAAACTGAGAAACCGTGCCAATTCCACTGCTAAACCTTAAGCGCTCCCCGTAATTTGATTATATTGAAAATTGATACACTTGTAAAGAAGGATAGAAAGGATTCTATAAGGTAATATTTTCTAATCCTCATATTGCAATAAACGTCGTTCACCTTTTAAAGCACGGATACCAGTAACATCTTGGCTTACCTCTATTGTGCCTAGATAGGTACCCTGCTCGTCTCGCAGGGCAAAATAACGAATGTGGATAAACTTTCCACCCAACTCCAGCCAAAATTCTGCGGTGCTGTGTTTACCGCTTTTAAAGTCGGATAGAATTTTTTCCACCATATGAACATTATCCGGTGGATGGCAATTTTGTACTTTACGGCCAATGATGGACTTAGTCCGAACAAAGATTCTTTCCCGCCCCTGGGAAAAATATTTTACGGTGTCATCCTTGTCCACAAAGGTAATATCAATGGGGACATTGGTAAGGATGGTATTCAGTTCTTTAAGGGTCAAGAAACCTGTGTCCACAGGCATGGCATCACCGGAGTGCTGCTGGGAGATAGGCTTGGCTGCACCAGCCTTTGGCTGCCAAAAATCACCATGTGGTTTGGAAAAGACCACACCAAATTCCTCATCCTGCTGTTTTATTTCTACCCATTCTTCCTCAGTCAAAGTATTTAGCAGCATGGGACTAAGGATATTTTCTTCCTTAAAGATCATTTCCGATATTTTATTCTTCATGGTTTCATAGGCTGTTTTAATGGCTTCGGCATCCCCTTCCCGAAGTCTTGTCAAAACCACTTTCACCAGATCCCGAATTTCGTCATCCACCGACCACATGACCGAAGGTGGTCCGGTAATATTGTGTCTCTCCAGATAGGGGAAGATGATGTTTTCTTTTTTAGAATAATGCTTATCTAAATTTTCCCGTAAAAAGGACAGGCGTTCTTTGAGGGCCTCCATTTGATTGTCCTGAAAATATAAATCAGATTCTTGCAGAATTTTGTTAATTTCCTCATTTTCATGCTTTAAGGTGTATAAGGGATGACCGGGAATCAGTTCTGGTTTTTCATTTTGTTCCAGGGCATCACGGAATACCGCTGCATGTACATCACAGAGTTTGGTAATTTCCTCGGGATTCATCCCTTCCCCAATCAGGGCTTGTTCCATATTGGCGATTTCGGTGGCATCAATGTCTTTAATTAAGTTCTGAAAATCAGCCTTGACCTTATCAAAATCCTTTCCTTGATGAAGATCCTTAATAATTGTTTTTAACATTTCTTGCTTAGCTTCTTTGCTTCCAAGGTATTCGCTCATGGGTGACCTCCTTACAAAATATCTATAGTAAGTGATGCCCATTTTGAGCAAATTTATTTATTCTTGTAAGGTAGAAAAAATAAACTCCCAGCCCAAGGGAGTTTATTTTTGAGTGCATTTACATTTTTCGCAGGAGGGGCAAAGGGGGGTGAAGCACTCCTTACAGACACCCCTTTGGTCCGGTTTAGCCGGACTGCCACACATGACACAACAAATTGGTTCATTGGGAATCAGCTCAGCCAATCGAATGGAAAGTACCATACCATTATTAAATCTTGCGGAAACCAGCTTGCTCGTAACACAACCACCGAGAGAGATGCAGGTTCGCTGGGAAGGTACGTGGAAAAGTGGTTGTTGAAAGGTTGGAAATTTATCCATTTAAACACCTCCGATAACATCATATGCGAAAGGCGGTGCGATGTTTCAAGAGAGCTAAACCTAAAAGCTTGGCATTTGCTGAGTTTTTCTTATAAAATAATATAGATGTTATAACTTTTCTAAATTAGCTAGGTGGGATATTTTGGAACAATTAAAGCAAAACCTTCTCAGAGAAAAAATTAAAAACTATCAGAAGGCACTTGTGGCCTTTTCCGGTGGGATAGACAGCACCCTGCTGCTTAAAATAGCCTCGGAAGAAATACCAACAGGTGTTCTAGCTGTGACAGCAGTTTCGGATACATTTACTGAAGAGGAACTACAACGTACAAGGGAGTTAACCAAGGAGTTTGGTGTAGAACATTTGATCATTCAAAGTAATGAAATGGCAGATGCCCGGTTTGTTGATAACTCCCCCGAAAGGTGCTATTATTGTAAACATTTACGCTTTCGTACATTAAAGGAAATTGCCCGTTCCAGAGGAATTGAAAATGTCCTGGATGGATCGAATGTGGATGATCTGGCCGATTATCGACCGGGTCAGCGAGCGATTAAAGAACTTGGGGTAAAGAGTCCCCTGCAGGAGGTTGGCTTAACCAAGGCAGAGATAAGGGAACTGGCCCGTAAAAAGGGGATCGCCACCTGGCAGGCCCCGGCAATTGCCTGTCTGGCATCGAGGATTCACTATGGGGAAACCATAACCAAAGAAAAGCTTTACACCATCAAAGAGGGGGAGGCCTTTTTAAGGGATTTGGGGTTTTTCCCCTGTCGACTACGACTGCATGGAAATTTGGCCAGAATTGAAGTGCCAAGTGATAGACTTTTAGATCTGATGACTTTGTCAGAGCAGGTCACCACTTACTTAAAAAAATTAGGTTTGACCTATGTAACCTTAGATATGATGGGTTTACGCTCGGGCAGCATGAATGAAGCGATCAAGGGAGAGTGAATGATGGATCAATATGAAATAAGGCAGCTGCTTAGCCAGGTGAAGGAGGGCACCCTAACCATTGACGATGCACTGGCAGGACTAAAGAACCTTCCCTACGAAGATTTGGGTTTTGTCAAAATAGATCACCATAGGAGCCTGCGTAGGGGTTTTGCGGAAGTAGTCTATTGTGCCGGTAAAACGGTGGAGCAGGTACAAAAAATTATGGAGGCCTTGGCGGACCGCTCCACAAGCAATATATTGGGTACGAGGGCTTCCCAGGAGATGTACCGGGCTGTCCAAAGGGTAGTTCCTGATGCTAAATATGATAGCACAGCCAGGTTAATTACTGTTACCAGAGGGGAACAAAAAAGAATTGGTAATGTGCTGGTGGCCTGTGCAGGCACATCCGACTTGCCTGTGGCGGAGGAAGCAGCTATTACTGCGGATTTAATGGGGGCAAGGGTTGAGCGCTTGTATGATGCCGGGGTTGCGGGCATTCATAGGCTGTTGATGAATCGGGGAAAATTAGATGCTGCCAGGGTGATTGTGGCGGTTGCAGGTATGGAGGGGGCCTTGGCCAGTGTTATAGGCGGCTTGGTGGACAAGCCGGTTATTGCCGTACCCACCAGTGTGGGGTATGGTGCTAGCTTTAACGGCCTGGCAGCCCTGCTGGCCATGTTAAATAGCTGCTCCTCAGGAGTAACTGTGGTTAATATTGATAATGGTTTTGGTGCCGCTTATGCTGCCGCTATGATAAATCGGATGGGGGAGTAGAAATTGTCGATTATTTACTTTGACTGCTTTTCAGGTATCAGTGGAGATATGATCATTGGTGCATTGCTGGATGCTGGTTTACCCTTTCGGGAGTTGGAAGAGGAACTGGCTAAATTAAACCTGGCTAATTTCCAAATCAAATCGGAGAAAGTAATAAAAAAGGGGATTACTGCTACTAAATTTTCTGTGGTTACGGATGAACAGCAGCCGCACAGACATATTGGTGATATTCACAAGATTATTCAAGAAAGCAGCCTGGAGGAACCGATCCAAGGTACCGTGATGAAAATATTTAACCGCTTAGCCGAAGCGGAGGGTAAGATTCACGGCGTAAGCCCAGAGAAGATTCATTTTCATGAAGTTGGGGCAGTGGATGCCATTGTCGATATTGTAGGGGCTGTGGTTAGTTTACATAAGATGAATATTACGAAAATAACGGCTTCCCCTCTCAATGTTGGGGGTGGCTGGACTCACTGTATGCATGGGCTTATCCCAGTCCCTGCTCCGGCAACCCTGGAACTATTAAAGGGTATTCCCATTTATAATGGCGGCGTGAACAGAGAATTAGTTACCCCCACCGGGGCCGCTATTATTTCTGCCCTATGTCAGGACTTCACGGACCTGCCGGCCATGATTCCTGGACAAATAGGCTATGGTGCAGGTACCGCGGAACTGCGGATACCCAATGCCCTGCGTGTTATTGTGGGGGAAGAGAAACACCGGCATGAGCACGGGCACCAGCACCACAAACATACCCATAATTAGACGCTAGCCTTCGATTAGGGAGAGGAAGAACGTTGCTAAGCCTGCATGCCGCTTTGGAACTTGGGCCAAAGGAAACAATTTGTCTGGTGGGCGGCGGTGGTAAAACCACTGCCATGTATAGATTAAGCGGGGAATTGGCTGACCGGGGGAACAAAGTCATTGTTACCACCACCACCAAAATATGGCCCCCAGAAAACGGACAAAGAAAATCATTGATTTTAAGCAAGGATTGTCAAAACTTATTTCAAGCATTAGAATGTGCCTGGGACACGAATTCCCAAGTTTGCCTTGGTAAGTTTATTGATCATAATGGTAAACTTGTGGGTCTTGATGGAGAATGTGTGGATTTAATTAGTTGTCAGGGCAGGGCCAATTTTATCCTTTGTGAGGCGGACGGTTCAAAGGGTAAGCCGATCAAGGCACCCGCTGACCATGAGCCAGTCATTCCAAGGGAATGCACCCTTGGCCTGGGGATTGTGGGTTGGGATGCACGCCACAAACCCCTGCGGGAAGAGTTTGTGCACAGGGCGGAGCTTTTTTCAGAGTTAACCGCTTTCCCCTTAAATAAGAACCTGACCGCCACAGCCATAGCCAGTAGCCTGCTGCATCCCAGGGGGATTTTTAAAGGGTTGCCTGCCAGCGCCAGAAGGGTTTGCCTGATCAATAAGGTTGATCATCAGGAAGATCTGCCAGAGGCAAGAAGACTGGCTAAATTATTGCTTGGAAAAAACATTGACAAGGTTTTACTGTGCTCCTTACGGAGTACCCAGCCTGTTTGGGAGGTGCTGGGGTAGACACACAACACAGGGAACAACACACGACAACGCGCGGGGACGGTTCGAGATCACTGAAAAAGTATCATTTTTCAAGAATCCACTCAATATATTGTGACTAAAACCCATGTTGAATCACAACATATTGTATAGGGTGAATTTTTAGAAGCACTTTTTCATTGGTTTCGGACGGTTCTTTTGTGTCCCCGTGGACACAGGGACACAAAAGAACCGTCCCCGTGTGTTGTGAGACATGGAATAGGGGTGGGTTTTTATTCTAGTACTATATTTTGATTGTATCTCTGGTTTAACCGAAGATATGATTCTTGCTGCTTTACTTCATGCTCAAAAAAATGAGATAAGTTTGGCAAAAAAATTGTCTGGCCTGGGTTTGCCCCCTTGTGAAATTCATTGCCGTAGGGGAGGCGAAGTTTTTCCTGCCAACCGGGTTTCGCTGCAATCGCCACATTCGGGGGAACAAACTTTTTTTCAGTTGTTGGATATAATTGAGGAGACAGGCTTAAGTGACGATTTCAAGGAACGGGTAATCCATATTTTTACCAACTTAGCAGAGGCCCAAGCTAGGGTGTTAGAGCTGCCTCTGAAGAATGTCAGAATAGAGGATGCGTTAACGAAGGTTATCAAAACCATTGCTATTTTGCTTTGCATCCAAGGGCTAGCACCAAGGAAAATCCTGATCTCACCGATCCGTTTTGCAACAAAGTTCGTTAACCAAAATGCCCCTTGCACCATCCCCTCGCCCGAGACAATGGAATTATTAAAGGGCCTTGCCATTTGTACAGGAAGCAATCGTACTGGTTTTGTCACACCACTGGGTGCGGCCATTGCCAGGACCCTGGTTACTGATATGGCAGAGGAGCCGGCAATGATTTTAGATTCCCTGGGCTATGGTGGTGATGACCAAGCAGATAATTTGTTAAGGGTGATGGTTGGCACCGTTTCCTCCTTAATGCAAGATCACCTCGCCCTATTAGAGACCAATATAGATGATATGAATCCTGAATTGCATCCCTTCGTGTTAGACAAGCTCTTAGCCGAAGGTGCTCTAGATGTTTTTTACACACCCATTATCATGAAAAAAGGCCGCCCGGCAGTTAAATTAACGGTTATCTGCCGCCCCCAGGATGTTGATGCCCTAACGGGGGTTATTTTACAGGAGACCTCATCCCTAGGGGTAAGGATTGCTTATCAAAACAGAAAAAAGCTGTTCCGGGAAATTAGAAAAGTAAATACACCTTACGGCCCGGTCAAAATTAAGCTAGCCCGCCTGGGCCCAGGTCAGCCAGTATTAAACCTCAAACCCGAGTATGAAGACTGCCGGGCCTTAGCCAACCGTTTGCATATTCCGGTTAAAGAAGTGTACCAGGCAGCCCTGCAAGAAGGGCGGGAGAGGTGGATTCGTTGTTAGCTGCCAGCCGTTAGCAACAATCTTTGTGAAAAAAGGTTGAGTCAAGATCCTTCGCTATCGTTCAGGATGACATAGCTAATAGCTAAGGAGCTAGCCCTACCGCGAAAAATGGTATAAAATAAGAAAGTAACTCATTGACAAAATTGACGCTCCACAGTGGTGGGGTGTTTTTGGTTTACGCTGGCAGAAAGTTCAAGGAAGGGGGAAATAAGCTTGTCTGCTTGCTGCTGTGGCAATAAACACGCCAAGGAAGATCCGAAACAAATGGCCCTGCGGGAGGCCATTGCTCGTTATCAGGGTGTTGCTGGTGCTTTAATCCCCCTATTGCAGGAGGCCCAGGAAATTTTCGGCTATTTGCCGGGAGAGGTGATGGAGGAGATTGCCAGGGGGTTAGGCCTTCCTTTTAGTAAGGTTTTTGGTGTAGCTACCTTTTATGCTCAATTTCACCTAAAGCCCCGGGGCAGGAATGTTATCCGGGTTTGTACTGGTACTGCCTGTCATGTTCGGGGAGCCAGTCCTTTGCTGGAGAGTATCAGGCAGGCACTGGGCCTAAAGGACGAAGGAACCACCGAAGATTTGCGCTATACCCTGGAAACAGTGGCTTGTTTGGGAGCCTGTGGTTTAGCTCCGGCCATGATGGTCAATGAAGATACCCATGGCCGTCTTACCCCAGCCAAAGCTCTGGAAGTTTTAAAACAGTATCAATAGGACGGAGGATTGCCATGAAAAAAATTGTTTGTGTGTGTGCGGGTGGCTGTACTTCCTCCGGTTCCCTGAGGGTACTGGAAGGGCTGCGGGCCGAGGTACAACAAAGGGGTTTACAGGATCAAATAGTGGTCAAGCCAGTAGGCTGCCATGGTTTCTGCGAACAAGGGCCGGTGGTTAGCATCGAACCGACCAAAACTTTCTATACCAGGGTTTCCGAGGGAGATGTGTCGGAGATTATCACTTCCCTGCAAGAAGGTTCTCTGGTGGAACGTCTTCTTTATGTTAATCCTAGCAATCAACAGCAAATCAACACCTATGACCAGGTGCCCTTCTACGCCCGCCAACAAAAGATTGTCTTAGCAAAATGTGGTCAGATTAATCCGGAGCATATTGAAGACTACTTGGCCCAGGGCGGGTATCAAGCTTTAGAAAATGTAATCCGGCAGATGACACCCCAGCAGGTGGTTGATGAAGTAAAGAAGTCAGGTCTCAGGGGCCGCGGTGGTGCAGGCTTCCCAACTGGAAGGAAGTGGGAATCTGCTCTAAAGGCTAAAATAACGGATAAAAGATACGTTATTTGCAATGCCGACGAAGGAGACCCGGGTGCCTTTATGGATCGCAGTTTGTTGGAGGGTAATCCCCACGAGGTACTAGAGGGCATGGCCATATGTGGCTATGCCACCGGTTCCGACGAAGGCTATATCTATGTGCGGGCAGAGTACCCAATGGCCATCAAGCGATTAAAGCTGGCCATCGAACAGGCCGAGAGGGCTGGACTTTTAGGTAATCATATTTTTCAATCTAATTTTAGCTTTCATATAAAAATTAAAGCCGGTGCTGGGGCCTTTGTGTGCGGTGAAGGAACGGCACTGATGACCTCCATTGAGGGAAATAGGGGAATGCCCAGGTTTAAGGCGGACCGTTCCACGGAAAAGGGATTATGGCAAAAACCCACCGTAATCAACAACGTTGAAACCTTTGCCAATGTTCCCACCATTATCACCAAGGGTGCTGCCTGGTATGCTTCCATGGGCACGGAAAAAAGCAAGGGGACCAAAATATTTTCATTAACGGGTAAGGTTATCAACACTGGTTTGGTGGAAGTACCCATGGGTACCACTCTGCGCCAGATCATTTTTGATATAGGTGGGGGCATCTCAAATCAGCGAGCCTTTAAAGCAGTCCAATCAGGGGGGCCTTCCGGGGGATGTATTCCTGAGGCACACTTGGATCTGCCGGTGGATTATGATTCCTTAGACCAGATAGGGTCTATGATGGGTTCCGGTGGATTGGTGGTATTGGACGATACCACCTGTATGGTGGATGTAGCTCGGTTTTTTTTAAATTTTACGCAAAAGGAATCCTGTGGTAAATGCACTCCCTGCCGGGAGGGAACCCTGCGTATGTTAGAAATACTGACCCGGATTTGTGAAGGGCAGGGTCAGCCCAAGGATTTGGAAAACCTAGAACGTCTGGCTAAAATTATCTGCAATACATCCCTCTGTGGTTTGGGACAAAGTGCACCATATCCGGTACTAAGTACCCTGCGCTATTTTCGGCAGGAATATGAAGCCCACATTTATCACAAACGCTGCCCCGCCGGTGCTTGTGCCAAGCTGCTGGTATACTCGATTGTTGCCGAGGCCTGTAAGGGCTGTGGCAGTTGTGCCAGGGCCTGTCCCACCGGGGCCATCCGCGGCAACAAAAAAGAACCCCATGTCATTGATGGAACCCGCTGCATAAAATGCGGCAATTGCCTGCAAAAATGTAAGTTTGGTGCTGTACGAAAACGTTAACCGCGGCAAAAGGAGAGTGATATTTTGTCTGAGATATATCTAACCATCAATGGCCAGTCAATTGCTGTTCCTGTGGGCAGTACCATTTTAGAGGCTGCCGAGCAACTGGGCATTTTTATCCCCACCTTTTGCCATGATCCGGAATTAACCAGGGCGGCCTCCTGCCGTATTTGTGTGGTGGAAATGGTTGATACCGGCAAGTTACAAGTAGCCTGTGCCACTGCTGTCAAAGAGGGCATGGTTATCGACACCGAATCAGCGGCGGTGTTGGAGGCCAGAAGGACCATTTTGGAATTATTGCTGGCCAATCACCCCCAGGATTGTCTCACCTGTGGCAAGGCCGGGGATTGCCGGCTGCAAGATTACGCCTTTCGCTATGGTGTGGCAAGACCTGGTTTTAGCGGTCAAAGCCATGACTATGAAATAGAACAGGACAACCCATTTATTGTTCGGGATATGAATAAATGCATTCTATGTGGCAAATGTGTACGTATGTGCAGTGAAGTACAGGGACAACATGCCTTGGATTTTACCTATCGAGGTATTCAAACCAAAATTGCCACGGCCCTGGACTTGCCCTTGGCCCAATCAAACTGTGTATTTTGCGGTAACTGTGTGGCTGTTTGCCCGGTGGGGGCACTACAGGAAAGGGGTTTAAGAAAAAAGGCCAGGACCTGGGAAGTAAATAAAATAAAAACAGTTTGTCCCTACTGTGGCACTGGCTGCAGCCTGGAACTAAATGTCAAGGGGGGACAAGTGGTTGGGGTAACCTCCTGCGAGGGAGAAGTTAACGGCAGGTCCTTGTGTGTCAAGGGAAGGTTTGGCCATGGCTTTATCCACCATCCAGATCGTTTAACCTCACCCTTAATTAAAAGAAATGGTCACTTTGTTGAGGCCAGTTGGGATGAAGCCATTAACCTGGTGGCGGAAAGTCTGTCTGCCATTAGGCAAACCCACGGTGCCGCTGCCCTGGGAGTATTAAGTTCCGCCCGGTGTACGAATGAAGAAAACTATCTGCTGCAAAAACTGACCCGTGGGGTCCTTGGCACCAACAATATCGATCATTGTGCCCGTCTCTGACACGCTCCCACTGTCGCCGGTCTGGCGGCATCCTTGGGCAGCGGTGCCATGACCAACAGTATTAAAGAAATTGCCGGGGCTGATTTTATTTTAGCCATTGGTACCAACACCACAGAGTCCCACCCAATCATTGGCTTGCAGGTCAAAAAGGCACTACGGCAGGGTGCCACCCTGGTGGTGCTGGACCCACGTCAAACCGAAGTGGCCCAATTGGCCCACCATCATCTGAGATTAAAGTCAGGTACCGATGTGGCCTTGCTTAACGGCTTAGCCCAGATAATTATTGCAGAGGGACTCTGGCATAAGGACTTTGTTGAGCAGCGCACCGAAGATTTAGAGGCACTTAAACAAATTGTAGAAAAATACACCCCGGCCCATGTGGCCGAAATCACGGGTATATCCGTTGAGATCCTCCAGGCAGTGGCCAGGGGCTATGCCCAGGCCCAAAGGGCCACCATTTTATATACCATGGGTCTTACCCAACACACCACTGGTACCCATAATGTCTTGGCAGTGGCCAACCTGGCCTTGTTGTGCGGTCAGCTTGGCAAAGAACACAGCGGCGTCAATCCCCTGCGGGGACAAAATAATGTTCAGGGTTCCTGCGACATGGGAGCACTGCCCAATGTGCTGACCGGATATCAAAATGTAAGCGATCATCAAGTCAGAGAAAGTTTTGCCATGGCCTGGGGTGTTTCAGATTTACCTGCTGCCCCGGGACTCACAGTGGGTGAAATGTTCGAAGCAGCCAGTGCCGGCAGCATCAAGGGTATGTATATTATGGGGGAGAATCCCCTCTTGTCCGATGCCAATGCCAATCAAGTTAAAGTAGACTTGCAAAACTTAGATTTTTTGGTGGTGCAGGATATTTTTCTGACAGAGACAGCTAAGTTGGCCGATGTGGTGCTGCCGGCTGCCAGCTTTGCCGAAAAGGATGGAACCTTTACCAATACCGAACGTAGGGTGCAGCGGGTGCGTCAGGCCATTGCACCGGTGGGCCAAGCCAAGGCCGATTGGCAAATCATCAGTATGCTGGCGAATGCCTTCGGTTATCCCATGCAATATGGTTCCCCCGCAGAGGTCATGGCGGAAATTGCCAGTGTGACACCTTCCTACGGTGGTATTTCCTATGAACGATTAGAACAACAAGGTTTGCAGTGGCCCTGCCCCACCGCAGAGCATCCTGGTACACCGATACTGCATCAGCAAAGCTTCCCCCGGGGGCGTGGTAAATTTCACCCGGTGGTTTATGTACCAGCGGCGGAAATACCCGATGCAGAGTACCCACTGGTGCTAAGCACGGGCAGAAGACTCTATCAATACCACACAGGCACAATGACCCTGCGGACTGGTACCCTGGAAAAGCATTATCCAGACGAATATTTGGAAGTGAATCCCCGGGATGCAGCTCCCTTGGGCCTGGTTGACGGGGATAAAGTTAAGGTTGTCTCGCGCCGTGGCAAGGTGGAACTGGCAGTAAGAATAACAGAAGTAACGCCACCCGGTTTAGTCTTTACTTCCTTCCATTACCCCCAGGTGCCGATAAACCAACTTACTAACGCTGCCCATGACCCCATTGCCAAAATACCGCAGCTAAAAATCTGTGCCGTTCGCATAGAAAAAATAATCACTTAAAAACTTAAAAATAAAAATGCGACAGGGAGAACCGTCTCCGCTGTGGTGATAATTGAAGATATAAGAAAAGAGACAGAGAGAACCGACTCCCTGTCTCTTTTCTTATAGGAATAATGCTTGAACAATAATAAAGCTTAGCGCAGCCAAAAGCATTGTGATTGGTAAAGTAATAATCCAGGCAGAAACCATTGTTACTGCGGTACCCCACTTAACAGAGGATAAACGCTTGGCTGAACCAACACCCATAATGGACGAGCTAATGACATGGGTGGTGGAAACGGGTAATCGAATAATGGTGGCACCAATAATAATAAGGGCAGAGGATAAATCTGCAGCAAAACCACTGGCCGGCTCTAATTTAATGATCTTAGAACCAACGGTTTTAATAATACGCCAACCGCCCACGGAGGTACCCAGGGCCATGGCAACCGCGGCAGAGACTTTCACCCAGAGGGCTACATCCAAGGTATCCTGATACCCCCCTGCAACCAAAGCAAAGGTGATAATACCCATTGTTTTTTGGGCATCGTTGGTGCCGTGGCTGAAAGCTTGAAAGGATGCGGTAAATATCTGTAAAAAGCGAAATTTCGAATTCATTTTATGGGGTGAAAAATTGGCAAATATTATGCGAATAATAGACATAATAATATAGCCAATGGTAAAGGCAATTAAGGGGGATAAAATAAGAGCTTCGATAATGGTTAAGAAACCTTTAAGGTTTACAGCACTAAATCCAGCCGAGGCAATAACAGCACCAGCTAAAGAACCAATCAAGGCGTGAGAAGAACTGCTGGGAATACCATAATACCAGGTTAGTAGGTTCCAAATAATGGCTGCCACCAGGGCGGCGGCCACTACGTAAACCCCGTTATCCAGACTAGCCGGGTTAGCTACACTGCCACCCACCGTTTTAGCAACGCCAGTAAAAGTAAGGGCACCCAATAAATTCATAACTGCAGCTAAGACGATAGCTACTCTGGGTCGGATAGCCTTGGTGGAAATAGAGGTGGCAATGGCATTTGCAGTGTCGTGAAATCCGTTAATAAAATCAAAGCTTAAGGCCAAAATAACAACGGCAATAATGACAAAATGTAGTTCCATATTACGCCTTCCTTATTAGGAATTTCGCATGAGAACGCTCTCAAGAATATTTGCCACGTCTTCACAGGCATCGGTAACCTCTTCTAACATCTCATAAATCTGCTTGTACTTAACAAATTCGATGGCATCGGTACAGGAGGAAACCAATTCCCGTAAACTATTATTGAATAGGTCATCCGCTTCGTTTTCCAGTTCATTAATGCGTACAGCATGAGGCCGAATATCAAGAAACTTTTTGGAAGTCAGTTTTTCGATGGCTCCTTCAACTTCCTTGCACTGTTCGACAATAATTTCCGTATTTCGCTTAATGAAAATGTTAATATCACGGATGTCATAGATATCCATACGAATCAAGGTAGCCTCGATACCATCCAGTATATCGTCCATTTTAACGGCCAGATTCAAAATATCTTCCCGTTCCAGAGGTGTTATAAAAGTTTTGTTTAATTCCTTATAGATGCTATGGGTGTAGCGATCACCTTTTTTTTCCAAGTCTTGAATATCCGTCAAAGCTTTTCTCTCAGTGCCGGGTTTGTGTATTTCGGAGCTGAATTCTTCAGCAGCCTCGGTAATGTTTTTTGAAATAGCGATGAAGGTTTCAAAGAAAATATCCTTCTTCTTAAATAACATACAGTCCCCCCCAAGGAAATATTTTTTATCCTTGTCCATGAAAGAGTATACCACATACAGTTTGTTAATGTTAAAAAATTAAAAAGACTTAAAGAAAAATTAACAATCAAGTGAAAAAATGTGCATGTACCAAAAACATAAGAAGGTTTTTATAAAAGGGACACGCACACGGTTAAAAAATATAACTATATTCTCCTCATAAAACCCTCCTCTATTCGACATAATTCTTATTTCCATGAATTTACTTGAAAATCCTTCGCCAGAACTTTCTAACTACTTTTTTTATGTGAACAAGCACATTTTAATCGTTTCCCACGTAGCATAAAGTAGATAAGTATTTTTGTTACGGAGGGATGCTAAGTGACCGCAGGTATCATTACCTTAATAGCCCTTTCGGTTTTAAATGGCATTGCAATTTTGGTTTCCTATATTTCATCCGGCAGTTTGCCAGATCCCTTATCCCCCGAGGAAGAGAGGGAATGGTTATTAAGATTAGCCAAAGGGGATAAATTGGCTAAAACGGTATTAATAGAACGGAACCTAAGATTAGTTGCTAAGATTGCCAATAAGTTAAAAGACAATGGTGTGGAAAAACAAGACCTCTTTCAAATTGGTGTAATTGGTTTAATTAAGGGAGTAGATACCTTTGACATGACCAAAGCCAGAAAGTTTTCAACCTATGCCGGGGTTTGTATTCAAAATGAGATGCTGATGGTGCTGCGCAAACAAAAGACCATGAGAAATACCATCTCCATTTCAGAACCTCTGGATTATGATAAAGATGGGGGACTTTTGGAATTGCAAGATACCCTGATGAACGAAGATACCCCGGTGGATGAGGTGGTAGAAACCAGTTTGGAAGTGGAAAGACTGGAAAAGGCCCTGCAAAAACTATCTCCCAGGGAACAGGCAGTCATAAAATTAAGATACGGCCTAGATGGCGGTCAGGAATATACCCAACGGGAGGTAGGCCAGCAGCTAGCCATTTCACGTTCCTTCATCTCCCGCATTGAAAGCAGCTCCATTCATAAGCTGTACAAAGAAATGTCTCATTCCTAGCCATCAGCCGTCAGCTATTAGCTGTATCTAACATTGAAAGGCGGCAAAGCCCATGGCCCACGGCTATTTTCAGGGTAAGATAGCTAACCGGGTAACAGCTAAAGGCTAAAAGCAAAGTCCCCCGGAGTTTTCCGGGGGACTTGCGGTTATGGATTAAAATGTTGCTACAACGGCACCTTTGTAGGTGTCTTCGATAAATTTCTTAACTTCTGGGCTCTTTAAAGCTTCGGTCAGTTTTTTGATTTCTTCACGGTTTTCGTCCCCTTTGCGGATGGCTAAAATGTTGCCATAGGTGTCAGCGGCTTCAGATTGAGCATCTTCGGCCACCATGGCATCGGTGGGAACAAAGTTGGCTTGGACGGCAAAGTTACCGTTAATTACTGCACCAGCTAGATCATCGACGGAACGGGGGAGTTGAGCAGCTTCTAATTCAATAACTTCTACTTTCTTCTCTACGATATCCCGTACTGTGGCACTGATGCCAACGCCTTCCTTAAGTTTCAGCAGACCAGCCTCTTCTAAAACAGCCAGGGCTCTACCACCGTTGGTGGGGTCGTTGGGAATACCAATTTTGTCGCCTTCTTTAAATTCGCTGACGGCGGTAATTTTCTTGGAGAAAAGACCCATTGGTTCAAAGTGAATTTTGGCAGTATAGCTTAATTCCATACTCTTTTGGTTGTTGAATTCTTCAAGGTAAGGTAGGTGCTGGAAGTAGTTAGCATCCAGCAGCTTGTCATTAAGGGCCAGGTTGGGTTGTACATAATCGTTAAATTCCACGATTTCCAGTTGGATGCCATCCTTCTCTAAAATAGGTTTCACTATTTTTAATATTTCAGCATGGGGTACCGGGGTAGCGCCAACCTTTAATACCTTCGCTTCTTTATCATCATTAGCAGCTTGTGGTTGTTCCTTTTCGCCGCCGCAGCCAACCAGCAGCAGGCTGAGAGATAGCAGGCAAGTTAACAGTAACGCAAACTTCTTTTTCACGGAAACTCCTCCTTAGTTTTTGTTAAATTTTTCGGCAAGTATATTGCCAAGGGTTTGCATGATTTGAACCATAATAACTAGAATGACCACGGTGGTTACCATTACTACTGAATCAAACCGCATGTAGCCGTAACGTATGGCCAGATCCCCTAGGCCACCTCCTCCCACGACACCGGCCATGGCAGAGTAACCAACCACGGCAATGGCCGTAATAGTCGTACCTAAAATAATACCAGGCAGGGCCTCAGGAAGCAGTACCTTGCGAATAATTTGCCAGGTGCTGGCCCCCATTGCCAGAGAAGCCTCGACCACCCCCCAGTTTACTTCCTTTAAAGAAGTTTCCACCATTCTAGCCACAAAGGGAGCGGCGGCAACGGTGAGGGGTACAATGGCCGCGGTGGTTCCGATGGTGGTGCCCACCACAAATTTGGTAAAGGGACCCAGGGCCAGTAATAAAATAATGAAGGGATAGGAGCGAAAGATGTTCACGATGGATCCTAAAACCCTATTAAGTGTCAAATTTTCTTTTATGTGACCCTTGTCGGTAATAACTAAAATCACACCAAGGGGGATGCCTAGAACGGAGGCAAAGACCACAGATACAATTGTCATATATAAGGTATCCCAGGTAGCTTTAATGATTTCAGGTGATAAATTAGACAGGTGGGAGAGAACTTCATTAGACATCCTTTAACACCTCAATTCTTAAACCCTGTTTCTGCAAATATGTCACTGCCTTTTGGCAACTTATATGGGAACCCATACACTCAATAATTAACATACCAAAGGCTGTATCTTGAATTTGATCAATATTACCGTAAAGGATGTTAACATCTACATCAAATTGTTTGACCAGAGTTGAAATCACTGGTTCATCGGTGGTATCACCAATGAAAGAAACTCGTATGATTTGCCCTTCACCCTTTTCTAGTAGGCGTTCCTTAACTTTGTCTGGTACATCGGTATTAATGATAGTTTGGACAAAACGTCGGGTGGTTGGGTGTTGGGGCTGGGTGAAGACATCAATGACCAAGCCGGCTTCAATGATTTTCCCTTTTTCAATGACCGCCACGGAATCGCAAATTTCTGAAATAACCTTCATTTCATGGGTAATCATCAGAATTGTTAGATCCAGTTTGCGGTTAATATCCTTTAACAGCTCTAGAATTGAGCTGGTTGTAGCAGGGTCCAGGGCCGAGGTAGCTTCATCACACAGCAGTACAATGGGGTCATTGGCTAGGGCCCGGGCGATGCCCACCCGTTGTTTCTGCCCACCGGATAGTTGGCTGGGGTAGGCATTGGCTTTATCCGTTAGGCCTACCAACTCCAATAATTTGGTAACCTTTTCTTGGCTTGTTTCTTTGTCCACACCGCTTATCTCTAAAGGGAAGGAGACATTTTCATGGACTGTTCGTGATGACAATAGATTAAAGTGTTGGAAGATCATACCAATCTTTTGGCGACTGGCCCTTAGTCCTGCTTCACTTAATTTGGTCATTTCCTGACCATTTACTTTAATACTGCCGGAAGTAGGCTTTTCCAACATATTAACGCAGCGTATCAGGGTACTTTTACCGGCACCACTGAAACCAATGATACCGTAAATTTCGCCCTTGCGAACTCTCAAACTTACACTGTCCAGGGCCTTAACATCTCCGGCACTGGAATGATAAATCTTGGTTAGGTCTTTAATTTCTATCAATGATATCAACCTTCCTTGATTGCT
Source organism: Desulfotomaculum sp. (assembly GCF_982386235.1). Lineage (NCBI taxonomy): Bacteria > Bacillati > Bacillota > Clostridia > Eubacteriales > Desulfotomaculaceae > Desulfotomaculum > Desulfotomaculum sp. The sequence continues at coordinate 162,086 of NZ_CEVWQM010000005.1, forward strand.
GAGTTTAGTGTGCCCGTTTCTAAATAAATGAGGCCCCTTCTGGGCAGACCAGAAGAGGCCATAATATACCTATGCCCCCTCCTTATCTTTCAGAAGAATGTTCTTCTGCAGGAATTAGCACCTTTCTCAAGAAATTTCTAAGAAGGTTGCCGGGCGTCTCAGGGCCAGTCCCTCAGCCTCTCTGGATAAGAAGAATATATTATTAAATTGACTAATGATGATTTTATGCTATGTCTTTAAATTTGTCAATGATTATTTATAGGCAACTTGGAAAAACTTTTACACCTCAGAAAAAATTACCGTCCACAAACTTGCATGATTCTTCTTATAAAGAAGGAAAATAATAATGATTAAATTTAAAGGAGGGGTTGCTATGAGCCGCAGACTAAAGTCCCGGGATAATGGAAAACATAAGCAAGTTCCCAAGTATTCGACGGACCGTAAAACGGTGAAACCACCTCCGGATAATAGTGTTGGGGTTACCTATGTATAAATAAAAACGGCCGTTTTCCGGCCGTTTTTATTTATTTTGAAAAAATCAAGTGAAAGGAAGAACTTGTTTCTTTCGGGAACTTTTCCTGGGGTCTTTGAATATTTTGTCATACCTTTAAATAAGGAAGTGAGAGAGATGCTTTCCCCCGATATGGACCCTAAGGAATTAAAAGGTTTAATACCCCTGTTTACCAAAGAAGATATGGAAGAACTATTAAAAGAGATAGAAGATATCATCCGTTACGAGCAAGACATAAAAAGGCTGATGCGTTTGTTTGACAATCGAAAAATAGTGGAGGATGCCATTGATCATTTATAAAATCCTGTGATTACTGTGGATAACCATGATAAATGTGGGTAACTCTGTGGATAACGTGTTATTATTACTGAAAAACTGTTTATAACTTACTTCCAAGAATGATTAATTCAGGAATAAATTCTGTATTTCGGGCAAAAATATAGTTCACATAATCTACGCAATGAATTGCTCTGCTTCGGCAGAGAATTTTTTTGCCCATCGGATTATTCGCAAACTTTATGGCTTAATGTTTTAGATTTACAATGTTTGGTTAGTATTATAACGGTCCCTTAAAGTCTGCAGGGATTAACTTTCAAAGGGAGTGTCGCCTAGCTATTTTTCAGTAGTTGTCAGTGACACTCCCCTTCTTATTAAATGTGCTTATATATTCGTTTGCCATATAAACCCTCACAGATTTGGGTTAAAATTAACAGAACCACAAAATTAAGCAGGAAATCATAGAGTATGCTGTAGTTTCCTAAAAAGGAAAGGTTACCAACTTTAATGGCGACATAAGAAGCAATTTCTGCAATGATAGTAAAAAATAATAATATTGGGATTTTTTTACTAAAGTCATCTTTCATATAACTTATTACGAGTATTCCTGCCGCTGCACCCCAAAGGGGATTTAATAAAGGGACCCCGGCAACTAATACCCAACCTTTGTTAAACTGGATTAGGCCAAGTGAAATTAAAACATATTCAACCATGAATAATATAGCTGCGGCTATGATGCCGATGGGTAATAATTCTTTAATTCTTTGTGGTTTAATTAAAACAAAAACCAATACCCATAGTACAATAGCATAAATAGGATTAATCCACGTTTGTAGAAATTCCATTTTACCCCTCCAATTTTCTCCAGATAATATAGCATATTATTTACAGATAGGATGTAATTTATAAGCACCCCAATAGAAGAACCGAGGTCCGAGACCTCGGTTTTTAAGATACAATTCCTTTATATATTGCCATTTTACGGTTGAGCTGTTGGTAAACCAGACTACTTACCAACAGAATGACAGAGGTCATGACAATGGCACCTCCTGGTGCCAGATTCATGTAAAAGGAGGCAAAGACACCAATAAAGATAGCTGTTTCACCGAACAAAATGGATAATAGCATAGCACCACGGAAACTGCTGGCCAAACGCATGGCTGTGGCCACCGGCAATATCATCAGTGAAGATACCAATAGAATACCCACTACTCGGATGGCTAAGGCGATGGTGATAGCAGTCATAATGGTAAAACAAGTGTTGATGGCATCCACCGGAATACCACTGACCCTGGCATGATCCTCATCAAAGGAAATGGCGAATAATTCCTTCTTTAAGAGGTGAACTAAGAGTAAAATGGCAATACCCAGCAGGGAGACGATTTTTAAGTCATCCACGCTGATGGCCACAATACTGCCAAAGAGATAGCTCATAAAATTGGCACTATAGCCTTTGCCTAAATCTAAAAGGATGGCACCCAGAGCTACCCCGGTGGAAAGAGTAATGGCAATGGAAATTTCCGAATAACCACGGTATAGCTTGCGTAACATTTCCAGCAATAGCCCGCCGCCAACTGCAAAAAGCGATGCACTTAAGATCGGGTGAATTCCTGTCATTAGTCCCGCTGCCACACCGGATAGGCAGACATGGGATAAAGCATCAGAAATCATAGACATCCTCCGCAGGGCGATAAATAAACCAACAATGGGGCAGATGAGGCCCACTAAAAAACCAGCTAACAGTGCCCGCTGCATAAACTCATACTGTAAAATTTCCATAACATGGCTCCTTTGTGTTGGTGGGCTGACTGGTAATGCGTCGCTTGCAGTTTTTTAGTTGGTTTTCTGGATCATTATATTGGTGGCAAGAACAACTGCAAATATGTTTATCCAGGCAAACCTGGTGACTGACCAAAGATCCTAAGCCCGCCAATTCATGGGAAACAATTAACATGGTGATACCTTGCAGCAGGCTTAGTTCCTTTAAAAGACGGTACATAGAATCCAAGGCAGCACGGTCAACACCGGTGTTTGGTTCATCAAGGATTAAAAGCTCAGGTTCCGAGACCAAGGCCCTGGCCAAAAGGATTCTTTGCTGCTGCCCGCCGGAAAGGGTGCCTACTGGTCGGTCAGCAAATTCTGTCATGCCCACCTGTTGCAAAACCTGGTCCACCAGCAGGTGGTCTGGTTTTGATAAGGGATGGAACAGACCTCGCCTAGGAACCCGGCCCGAGCGGATCACCTCCCGGGCGGTGGCGGGAAATTGGCTATTAAAACCTGTGGCCTTTTGGGCCAAATAGCCGATGCGGTAGCGGTCCTTTACCTTATGCGCTTCGCTGCCAAAAACCTTGATGGAACCAGCAGAAGGTTTTAACTGCCCCAAGACTAGTTTTAGCAGGGTGGATTTACCGGAACCATTTGGTCCTGTGATGGCTACCACATCCCCTGCGGCAACACGCAGATGCATATTATTTAAGATCGGGTGGCAGACGTAGGTAAAAGTCATCCCTTCAATCTTTATGATATCTTCCTTATTCATTTTATTCAGCTCCTAGAGCAATTTTTAAATTGGCAAGATTTTTTCTCATCACAGATAGGTAATTTTCACCGCTTGCTAATTCTTGTTCAGATAACCCCTCGATGGGATTCAGTACCAGGGTTTTTGCCTTCAATTCACTGGCCAGAGTTTCAGAGACTTTGGGGTTAACGAGGGTTTCGAAAAAAATGGTATCAATATTTTTATTCCGGGCCAGTTCAATAATGGCAGCCATATCAGCGGGACTGGGTTCACTTTCTGCTGCTAGCCCACGGATCGGTATTTCAATCAGACCATAGCGCTTAGCTAGGTAGCCAAAGGCAGCGTGAGAGGTAATAAACTCCTTGGTCTTGGTCTTAGCCAGATTTTCTTGATATTCTAAGTGTAATTTATCCAATTCCTGTTGAAACTGGTTGGCATTGGCCTGGTAATAGGACTTATTGTTGGGATCAGCCTTGACTAGGCCTGTAAGGATTTCATCTACCATTATTTTGGCATGTAATGGATCAAGCCAAACATGAGGGTCATGGAGATGATGTTCAGGTGAATCCGTGTGGGCATGTGTTTCTTCTATTAAATTGAGCCTTTGACCAGCTTGAATGATCGTTATATTTTCCCTATCCAGGGTATTTAAAATTTTATCGCCCCAATGTTCCACACCGGTACCGCTTAGGATGATCACATTGGCTTTGGTCATTTTTACCATGTCCTGGGGACTGGGCTCCCAATCATGGGGTTCTGCACCAGGAGGCACGATGTTTTCCACCTGAACCTTCGTACCACCCACTTGTTTAGCAAAATCATAGAGGGGGTAGATGCTAGTATATACTTTTAGCGTGTCTTCTGCCTGGTCGGGCTGATTTTTGCCATTTGTTTGACAGCCGATGGCAACAGGGACTAAAAAAATAAGAGCCAGCATGCTTAAAATTACTCTTTTCACAATAATCCCCCTTTCTTAGTACACTTTTCACACAAACCAAAAATTTCAAAGGAATGGCTTAGTATTTTAAATTTATTGACTTTATCTTGGTCGAGAAACTTTAGCGGGCAATAATGAATCTCTTGGGCATCACCACATTGGGTGCAAATCAGGTGGTGATGGTGGATATTACTCGTTAATTCATAATGAACCCGTCGCTCGCCTAAATTAAGTTCTCTTAAAATGCCGATGTCCCGAAGCATCCCAAGATTTCGATAAACCGTATCAAGGCTAATGGTAGGATAGGTTTTTGCAATGGCCAAATGGATGTCCTCGGCACTTAAATGTTTATTTTCAGGACCCAAAAAGCTGCTAAGAATAGCTTGCCTTTGGGGGGTTACCTTGACGCCCTTTTCTTTTAGCTGTTGGATTAAAAGCTGTAACTCCTGCAAAGCATTCACCTTCTTAAATAGGAATATTTCTTATCTACTATTAATTATTATAACCAACAAGAAAATATGTCAATGCTTTAAAGAGAAATAATAGTTCTGACATATAAATAAAAAAGGAAAATTAATGCATTGGGTAGAAAGTAAAGCCAATTATAAAAGCCAATTATATATGAAGAGAGAGATTAAACAAAATATTTCTGTTTTCTCGGAGGTTATAATGAACCTAAAGCTGAGGGTTTTAATTATAGAGGATTCGGAAGACGATCTGCATCTATTGTTAAGAGAGCTTAGAGAAGGAGGGTATGCGTTCAGCTACCGGTGGGTTAAGGACCGACAGGAGATGAGCCAGGCCCTGTCAGTGGATTGGGATATTATTCTATCAGACTATGTGCTGCCACAGTTCAGTGGTTTAGAGGCCTTGAAAATGATTCGAGAAAGGGGCCTTGAGCTGCCCTTCATTATGTTATCCGGTCAAATATCCGAAGTAACAGCGGTGGAGGCCATACGGGCCGGTGCCCAAGACTATATCGTCAAAGGTAATTTGAGCCGCTTAATTCCTGCCATCCAAAGGGAACTGCGGGAAGCCAAGCTACGCAAGGAAAAAAGACAAGTTGAAAAATCTCTGCAAGCCTCCGAAGAAAAGTTTTGTAAGATTTTCCATGCCAGCCCGGATATAATGGCCATACTATCCCTACCGGATTTGATTTTTATTGATGTCAATGCCAGTTGGTTGGCTTACACGGGTAACCACAGGGAAGCTGTCATTGGTAAAACGGTAATGCAATTAAACAGTATCCTGCGTTTCGTAGATCACGACAAATTATTTCAGTTATTGCGTGAATATGGTTCGGTTCATAATGAAGAAGTTTATTTTAGAAGACCTTCCGGGGAGATCAATGTAGTATTGGGATCTGCCAGTATGATCAAACTGGACGGCAAGTCTTGTGTTTTTGTTGTGGCTAAAGATATTACCCACCTAAAGGGAATGCAGCAGGCGGCTGAGACCAGTGAAGCACGGTTTCAAGCGATGTTTGAAAAATCCTTTACTGGGATTGGTATTATGGACGGAGAGGGTACGGTGCTGCATGGCAACACAGCCTTGAAAAATATATTAGGTTATTCGACAGAAGATTTTATCGGCGTAAATACACGTCAAGTTACTCACCCAGATGACATAGCTAAGAATATGATTTATTACCGTCAGTTAGCCTCCGGCAAATTAGATTACTATCAAATGGAAAAAAGGTATATCAGGAAGGACGGCAAAGTAGTTTGGGCTAATATGTCTGTGACAGCCATACGGGACGCCCAGGGAAAGTTTATTCAAGCCATTGCCTTTGTGGAAGATATAACACAAAGGAAGAAAAATGAGATAAAGCTGCGGCAGTTGGCTGCCATTGTGGAGTCCTCTGACGATGGCATCATCAGTAAGGACCCCCGGGGTATCATTGTCAGTTGGAATGCCGGGGCAGAACGTATCTATGGCTACACCGAAGAAGAGGCCATTGGCCGGCACTTTTCTTTTTTATGTCCAGACAATAACAGATGTGAGGAAGAAATTATGGATGCTGTCCGCAACGGGAGAAGACTGCACAATTATGAAACAGTAAGACAAAGAAAAGATGGTAGGATCATCCAGGTTGCCCATACCATCTCACCCATCTATGATTTAAACGGCAGGTTTACAGGGGTATCCACCGTTGTCCGGGACATCACCGAACATAAGGAAATGGAAAAGGAAATGCTTCGTTTGGATCGTCTAAATTTAGTGGGAGAAATGGCTGCGGGTATTAGTCATGAAGTACGCAATCCCATGACCACCGTTAAGGGTTTTTTACAGATTTTAAGGGATAAACCGGATTGTGTTCAGTATATGGATTATTATAACTTAATGATTGATGAACTGGATCGTGCCAATTCTATTATCAGTGAGTTTCTTTCCATCGGCAGAAGTAAGACAACGGAAATGACCATGCAGAATTTAAACGATATCCTGCATAGCCTGGCCCCCCTCATTCAGGCCGATGCGGTAGGTCAGGGGAAAAATATTTATCTTGAAACGAGCAAGGTGCCAGATCTGCTATTAAATGATAAAGAAATACGCCAAGTTATTTTAAACTTAGCTCGCAATGGTTTGGAAGCCATGTCCCAGGGCTATTGCTTGAGAATAAGAACCTTTGTTGACAATGATGATGTGGTACTGGCGGTACAAGATCAGGGAACGGGCATTCTACCGGAACAGATGGAAAAGTTAGGGACACCCTTTTATACGACGAAAGAAAAGGGTACGGGACTTGGTCTGGCCAACTGTTTTAGTGTTGTGGCCCGCCACCGGGGTACGATCCAGGTAGAATCGGGATCCGGTGGTACGACGTTCTATGTGAAATTTAAAGTTAGCTGTTAGTCGTTAGCTTAGTCAATCGTTATTAGGCAAAAAAACGACATGTGTTAATGCGTCATCTTTGTTATCCTGAGCCGTTTTTTGGGATAGTTAAAAGCTAATTGCTAGCAATCTTAATTTATAGTTAGGTTGGCTGGAAACCAAAAAATTGTTATAATTATTATGTCACATAGTAACTTACAAAAACAAAGGGGGGATGATTATTAGTGCAGATAGTGCAATCTTTTTGTTTTCTTTGCTCCTTGTTGCGGGTGTTTTAACAACTAAGTTTTCATCACGGTTGGGGGTACCTTATCTAGTACTGTATGTTGTCGTAGGTATGGTTATGAATAAATACCTATATTATGACAATGCTGCCTTGACTCAACTATTCGGCATTTTAGCCCTGATTGTGATTTTGTTTGAAGGTGGGATGCAAACAAAATGGCAGGATGTAAAACCGGTTATTGTCCCATCCGCTTCGCTGGCAACCTTTGGTGTACTTATCACAACCTTTACAATTGGTATTTTTGCTAAGTATGTTTTGGATGTAAGTTGGTTGGAGGCCTTTTTATTTGGTTCCATTGTTGGCTCCACCGATGCAGCCGCGGTATTTTCTGTTATGGGCACTCAAAATATCAAAAGAAAACTGTCTTCAACCCTAGAGGCAGAATCCGGCAGCAATGACCCAATGGCAGTTTTTCTTACGATAACCTTTATTAGCTTGATTCAGACACCAGAAACGGCAAAGGTCTCTAGTGTAATTTTATCCTTTGTTTTGCAAATGGGTTTGGGTTTATTAATAGGTCTGACCATGGGGAAGTTTACTGTTTGGAGTATCAACAAAATTAACCTTGACTCATCTGGTCTATACCCTGTACTGGCCCTAGGTTTTGCTATTTTTACCTATGGCTCAGCGGCCGTATTAAAAGGAAGCGGTTTACTGGCTGTTTACGTTATGGCTGTATATGTTGGCAATTCTGATTTAACCTTCCGTCACTCCATTTTTCGTTTTAACGAAGGATTTGCCTGGATGATGCAGATCCTCATGTTCATCCTTTTGGGTCTATTGTCCTTTCCTACAGAGTTAGTGGATATTGCTTGGCAAGGAGTTTTGCTGGCCTTTTTACTTGTATTCATAGCTCGACCCATTGGTGTATTTTTGACTACAATAAAAATGGGCTTTACCTTTAGAGATAAAATATTTCTTTCCTGGTCTGGCCTAAAGGGTGCAGTTCCCATTGTCTTAGCAACTTATCCCATCGTTGCTGGACTGGATAATAGCCATGTGATGTTTAATATTGTGTTCTTCGTTGTTTTTATTTCAGCACTGGTGCAAGGGTCAACCATCTCCCTTCTAGCCAATAAGCTTGGTCTGTCCGCAGGTGAAAAAATAACTTCTCCACACAGTTTGGAATTAATTTCAATGGGGAAAACAAACTCGGAAATTATAGAGATTAACATAAAAGAAGACTTCTATATGGCAAATAAGGAGATTCGAGATTTAGATCTCCCAGAAAGCTGCTTAATTACAGCAGTTGTTCGGGACACCAAGGTCATCACACCAAGGGGAACAACGGAATTATTGGCGGGGGATATCCTCTATGTCCTAACCCCTAAATCACAGCGCAAGCTGATAAAAAAAATATTCCGTCAAAAGGACAATACGCCCTTAGAAACAGCATCCAGTTCTTAGCATTTTGCCATCAGCTGTCAGCCCCCAGTTTAAGATGGTTCTGGGAAATTGATCCAATGTGGTTGTTGTATAAGAACCAAAGAAATGGGGTTCTTATACAACAACCTTTTTTTATTTAAGTCACGTGCCGAATGTTAAGGGGCCGTGCCATTAGGCATAACATGCAAAAATGTTGATAACGGAAGGCTGATGGCTAATAATTTGGCACATAAATTGCTTATATTATTGCAAATGGGGAAGATTACTATGTAAGATTTGCTTTATGAACTTCAGTTGTTGCGAAGTCGAAATAAACTGTTCCACTACGACACAAAGTGTTTCGTTTTTATATATGTTTTGTGGGAGTCGCGCCTGCTTACCGCACTCCAATTTTTTTTGCCCTTTTTAGATAGGTCTGAGTTATTTCATTTGCCCTAAGGTCGGCCTTTGGGTAGAATATTCTAAATGGATTAGGAAGAGCAGGTGCAATAATGGAATTTTTTGAACACTTGTATACGATATTATCAATCTTTAATATTTTTCTGGCGGGGACCATCATTTTTCTGGAAAGAAGAAACATTCCTGCCACTTGGGCTTGGCTGATTGTCCTACTGTTTTTACCAATTGTGGGTTTTATTTTTTATATTATTTTTGGACAAAACCTAAGTAAAAGAAAGATTTATAGATTTAGGCAGGAAGAGAAAGCGATTATCGAAGGGATGGTTAAGCAGCAAAAACATCGCTTAAAAGGGGGGGAGGTTCGATATAATGATCCTGCCATGATCGCCTACAAGGATATGATTTATATGAATCTGACCAGTAGTAACTCCCCTTATACCCAGGATAATGAGGTCGAAATTTTCACGGATGGTAAGAGCAAATTTACATCTCTGATTCAGGCCATCAAAGGGGCAAAGAGTCATATTCACTTGTTGTACTATATCGTTAGAAATGATGAATTAAGTCAGCATCTTGTTGAAGTTTTGGCACAAAAGGCCCGGGAGGGTGTGCAGGTAAGGTTTTTGTATGATGCCATTGGTTTTCAGGGCATGTCTAAAAAGGTCTGGCGGCCCTTGCTGGAGGCAGGTGGCGAGGTAGCATCCTTTTTCCCTTCGATACTTCCTTATATTAATATCCGGTTAAATTATCGAAATCACCGGAAGTTGGTAGTAATTGACGGGCACACAGGGTATATTGGGGGCTTTAATGTCGGCAATGAATATCTGGGGTTAGATCCCGTTTTAGGGCATTGGCGGGATACACACTTGAAAGTAAAGGGCAGTGCCGTGCCATTTATACAAGCCAGTTTTATTTTAGATTGGAACTTGTCCGCAAAGCACCATATAAATTATGAAGATCGTTATTTTCCAACCATAGAGGGCAGAGGCAATGTGGGCATGCAGATTGTTACCAGTGGCCCCGTCTTTGATTTAGAGCCCATCAGAAACGGTTATTTAAAAATGATCTATGAAGCCAATGAAGCTATTTTGTTGCAAACCCCCTATTTTGTACCAGATGAAAGTATGTTAACCGCTTTGCGGATGGCCGCTATGTCTGGTGTGGATGTACGTGTGATGGTACCGGGAAAGTCGGATCATCTCTTTCCATATTGGGCAACCCGTGCATATATTGGCGATTTGTTAACCAGTGGCGTAAAGTGTTATATTTATGAAAAGGGCTTTCTCCATGCTAAAACCATTGTGGTAGATGGTAAAATTGCTTCGGTGGGTTCTGCCAATACCGATATTCGAAGTTTTAAACTGAATTTTGAACTAAATGCCTTCATTTTTGACACAGTAACAGCCATGAAACTACAGCGTGTTTTTATGGAAGATTTAGAAAAGTGTAGTGAGCTAACCTTGCAGGCATACCAGTGCAGTTCCACATCTGCTAAATTTATGGAGTCCTTGAGCAGATTGCTATCACCAATTTTATAAGGATTCTAATTACCCTGTTATTTTTAAGCTTTAATTTTTATTAGATTACCTGTATAATATAGGTAACTATTCCATAAAGTACTTTTAAGGCGGCTATCTCTTCCGAGAAGTCGCCGTATATTTTATTTGACTTTAGGCAAGGCCACAGCCAATGATTGAATAATTTATTTTAGGAGGGAAACTACCATGAACAATACGAGAAAAATCTATATGACCAATGCAGATAAAGAGAGACTGCAAAAACTTATAATAAAAGAAAAAGAATTACATTGGAACATGGGTAAGGAATACCTGGGTGGTTTAGAGCAGGAACTTGAACGGGCTCAAATAATATCCCCACAAGATGTTCCCTCGGATGTCATTACCATGAACTCAAAGGTACTATTGGAGGATTTAGAAACCGGTGAAGAAATGACCTACACACTGGTATATCCCGAGGATGCGGATGTACTGGAAGATAAAATATCTGTATTGGCACCAGTGGGAACCGCTATTTTAGGTTATCAAGTAGGTGATATCCTTGATTGGTCTGTGCCGGATGGTGTTGTTCGGCTTCGGGTAAAAGAGATCCTTTATCAGCCAGAGGCCGCTGGTGATTTTGAACTATAAAAAATGGCATCGATGCGGTAGCGAAGGAGACCCTGGGCGGTAGAGAGGGTTACCTCGCTACCCACCGCTTTTAATAATAAAGTCATACCAAAGGGAGAAAGGAAAGGAATATCCTGTTCCTCTATATTGTGCAGGGGCAAGACAATTCTTACCTTGGTTAAGAAGTTGTTATCCAAGGAATAGAGTCCTACCTCACTATTAATAATCACAAAGGGTAGAGAGTTTTCAGAGGTGGAAGATACCTTAACATTTCTGATAAGTAAGTCAACCTGCCGGATATAATTTTCAATAAGCTGTTTAAGTTCAGCCCTCTCCGGTGATTTTACCGAAAAATACTCCAACAGTTCTTCTTTTTCCTCTTCCATATAAATAATGTCATGGATCAGCCTTTCAAAGGCCCCCCGTGATAAAAAAATCTTTTCATGCATGATACATATCCTTTATGTCTCATCTTATTATACCAATCCAATCTATTATACCATCTATACCATAGAAGATGATTTGTAAAACAAAGATAAGGCATCCCTTTGACATTGGATTAGCGTCCAAATATACTTAATTAGGGCTTGCTGAACGAAACAAAACCTCAATAAAACCAAGGGTTTAGGAGCATATTTGTCGAAATAAAGTGCATGGGAAATGAGGTAAACATTGCAAAAACCGTGCACCGGGAGGTCAGAATATGTTCCGTAAAGTAGAAA